>DCTI01000022.1 GCA_002329525.1 Negativicutes bacterium UBA1444 | reverse complement strand
AAAGGAGATGTGCGGAGCCAGCGGCGATATCAAGCGATCACCGTCCCGCAAGGAGATCGAATACCTGGATGGACTGGTCAGGGGAGTTTATGCCCGGCATGATTTGCCCGAAGGGCATTTTCTGACGGACAAGGATGTCTATCTGGCGATTCCGTTGCAAAAGGGACAGATTTCTTGTCGGGAATTGATGTCCGGTGAGGTTATCCTTCGTCCCTGCCCGAAAGACGGCCCGATCATGATTGATGGGATCGATTCCCCATATTCACACAATGACCGGTTGATGCAAATGATTTACAAGCGAGGTATATGAGCAACGCGTATGTACCGCAATTGGATTTTCGACCTCGATGGAACTTTGGCGGATACCTCACAGGACATCATCAACAGCCTGGTGGTCGCTTGCGAAAGCTTGTTGGGACGCAAACCGGCCCTTGATTCCAGTTGGATAGGCCCACCCTTGCCCGACATGATCCGCCGGATCGATCCCACTGTTTCATCCGGACAGATTGCGCAAATCACCCAGTTGTTTCGTGAGACATATATGGAGTCTGGGTTTCCCGTCACTTTCCTGTATCCGGGTATTGCTGATGTTTTGACTTCTTTGCGGCAACAGGGGTTTCTGCTGTATGTGGCGACAAACAAATCCGTGAAGCTTACCAAGGCCATATTGGAAAAAGAGGGGATTCTGTCGATGTTTCAGGGCATATGGACCTCCGATGCGCTGGGCGGAATCTTGTCCAAAGAACAGATGGTAAGGGAATTGATCTCGTTTCATGGAGCGATTCCGGCAGAGACTATATTGGTTGGCGACAGTCCTGCGGATATTCAGGCGGCGCTCGACAATGGGATCGTGGCAGTGGCCGCCGGATGGGGATATGGAAACAGGCAGGCAATAAAAAATGAAAAGCCCCAGTATTATTGTGATACGGTACAGGAGTTGCGGCAATGGATTCGTTCGGAAAAAGGGTTGAACAAATGGTAGCGGTCCTTGGCGCCGGTGGCTTTGTCGGCCGGAATTTGGCCCGGGAGCTTGGCGACAGGTTCGCGGTTTTGGCCACCACGCGAAAAGACCTCAATCTTTTGGACTCGGCGGCGGTGGNNAGAGCTTTTTTTCATCACATCCCGAAGTGACCACCGTGATTCACTGCGCCGCTGTCGGCGGCAGCCGCTTGACCGCCTACGACGCTGGCAAAGCGGACGTGGTGGAACAAAACTTGCGAATGTATTTCAACGTTGCCCGCTGCCTGAAACCACATCAACGCCTGATTTATTTCGGCAGCGGCGCGGAATACGCCCGGCCCCATTACCAGCCGAAAATGGGCGAATGCTTTTTTGATTCGCACGTTCCGGCGGATGCCTATGGGTTTGCCAAGTATTCGATCTCCCAGCATATCGGCCGGAAAGAAAACATGCTGGACCTTCGGATCTTTGGCCTTTACGGTCCCGGGGAGGATTACCGCTACAAATTCATTTCCAACGCGATCGTCAAGGCCCTGCTCGGCTTGCCGATTACCATCGCCCAAAATGTGGTGTTCGACTATCTATACATCGCGGATTTCGTCCGGCTGGTGGAAAAACTGCTGGATTGTGACTGGCCCTACCGGCATATGAATATCACGCCGACCCAATCCGCCGATCTCGTTTCCCTGGCGGAAATCATCAATGAGGTGACCGGCAACAAGGCGGGAATCACCGTGCTGAATCCGGGCTGGAACACCGAGTATACGGGCGACAACCGAAAGCTGCTGGAAGTCGTCGGTCCGTTCGATTTCACGTCCTACCGCGAGGGAATCCGTGAGTTGGCGGTCTATTATCAATCTGTTTGGGACAGCCTCGACCTTGATGTAGTGCGGGCCGATCCCTTCCTCGACAAATGCATCGTCACACGCTAGAGCGCGAGGGAAAGCAATTCGGCCGGTTCATTTTGGTGGGCCTGCTGAATACGGCATTCGGCTATGGCGCCTATGCACTATTCCTGTATGTAGGCATGCATTTTGCTTGGGCTTCGCTGCTGGCCACAGTGTTGGGCATTCTGTTCAATTTTTTCACGACTGGCCGAATCGTTTTCCGCAACACGGATTATCGCCGGATCGGTCGGTTCTTTTTGGTGTACGGCGTAGTATATCTCTTTAACGTAATGGGGCTGGCGATTTTCGATCACCTGCGGATCGACCTTTATCTGGCCGGCCTGCTGCTGATCCCGCCAGCTGCCGTATTAGGCTATCTGCTCAATCGCCGGTTCGTGTTTGGAGGGGTAGAGTGAAAAAGCTGATCAGCGTGATGATGCCCTGTTACAATGAGGCCGAGAATGTGGAACAGGCATACCGGGAAGTGCGGCGCATTTTTGAGAATCTGCCGCAGTATGAGTACGAACATATTTTTATCGACAATGCCTCGACCGATCAGACGGTCGATATCCTTAAAAAATTGGCCGCCGGGGACCGGCGGTTGAAGATCATCGTCAACACCCGGAATTTTGGGCATATCCGATCCCCTTACCATGGAATTTTGCAGGTGGGCGGCGCGGCTGTCATCTGTCTGG
>DCTI01000218.1:34127-34822 GCA_002329525.1 Negativicutes bacterium UBA1444 | reverse complement strand
GCGAGCTGATCGTGGGCGAAAAGGGCGAGCGGCCGCAATACGCGCCCTCGTTCCCGGAACTCTGCTGCCATACGCTGGCGGATCTGGACGTAATGAACAGCCGCCAGTACATTTCGTTCAAAGTGACCGACACGGTCCGGCAAACCCACACCAACCGGATCGAACCCTACTGGCGCGGCCGGTCCCTGCGCGAACTGATTTTCCGCCACATGACGCCGGAATGGATACAATGCTATGAAAACGGCCTGTTTACGGAATTCATGGAGCAACGCGGCCCGGGCCATACCGTGCTGGACGGCAAAATCTATCGAAAGGGATTCCTGGAGTTTCAGGCGGACATTCGCGCCGCCATCGCCGCGCTGGATTTTCTGGCCGACCCGCAGGCTTATGAAAAGAAAATTCAGCTCGAAGCCATGGATATCTGCTGCGACGCCATCATGGCCTACGGTCGGCGCAATGCCGAGCTGGCCCGCCAAATGGCGGCCACCGCCACCGATCCGGTCCGGCGGCGCGAATTGCTGGAGATCGCCGCCACCTGCGACGTCGTCCCGGCCCACCGGCCGCAGACCTTCCGTCAGGCACTGCAGATGTACTGGTTCGTTCATCTCGGCGTCACCACCGAGATCAATCCCTGGGATTCCCTCAGCCCGGGACGGCTCGACCAGCATCTTTATCCTTTTTACCGGCAGGAGCTC
>DCTI01000218.1:29682-34076 GCA_002329525.1 Negativicutes bacterium UBA1444 | reverse complement strand
CAACAACCAGCCGGCGCCGCCCAAAGTGGGAATCACCCTCAAGGAAAGCAGCACCTACACCGACTTCGCCAACCTCAACACCGGCGGCGTCGCCCCCGACGGATCGGACGGCGTCAACGAAGTTTCTTATCTCATTCTGGAAACCATGGATGAACTCAAGCAGCTCCAGCCGAGTTCCAACGTCCAGATCAGCAAAAAAACTCCGCACGCCTTCGTGAAGAAAGCCTGTGAAATCTCCCGCAAAGGTTGGGGACAGCCGGCTTTTTACAATACCGACGCCATCATTCAGGAGCTTCTGAACGCCGGAAAATCGATCGTCGACGCCCGCCAGGGCGGCGCCAGCGGCTGCGTGGAAACCGGCGCGTTCGGCAAGGAAGCCTATATCCTGACCGGTTACTTCAATCTGCCGAAAGTCCTGGAAATCACGCTCAACAACGGCTTCGACCCGGTCAGCGGCCTCCGGTTGGGCATCCAGACCGGCGACCCGAACGAATTCAAAACTTTCGACGAGCTGTTCGACGCCTATCGCCGCCAGTTGCACCACTTCATTGACATCAAAGTCCAGGGCAACCATATGATCGAAAAGCTGTACGCCACCCGGATGCCGGTGCCGTTCCTGTCGGTCTGCGTCGACGACTGCATTCAAACAGGCCTGGATTACAATGCCGGCGGGGCCCGCTACAACACCAGCTACATTCAGGGGGTCGGCATCGGTACCCTGACCGACAGCCTGGCCGCCATCCAATACAACATTTTTGACCACCAGCGCTTCACCATGGCCGAGCTGCTAGCCGCGCTCCAGGACAATTTCGTCGGCCATGACCGTCTCCATCACTGGGTCTGCGAAAAAACGCCCAAATACGGCAATGACGATGACTACGCCGACGAGTTGATGATCCGGGCGTTTCGCGCCTATCACGATGAAGTGACCGGCCGTCCCAACCGCAAAGGCGGTTTCTACCGGATCGACATGCTGCCGACCACCTGCCACGTGTATTTCGGCGCGGTCATGGGAGCCAGCCCCAACGGCAGATTGGCGCAAAAGCCTTTGTCCGAGGGAATCTCTCCCGACAAAGGCGCGGACCGGCGCGGACCGACCGCCGTCATCAAATCGGCCTCGAAGATGGATCATTTACAGACCGGCGGCACTCTCCTCAATCAAAAATTCACCCCGGCCGTCGTTGCCGGCGACCGGGGCCTGGAAAACATGGCCTCGCTGATTCGTTCCTATTTCAGTCTGGACGGCCACCATATCCAATTCAACGTCATCGACCGACAGACGCTGATCGACGCGCAAAATCATCCCGACGAGTACAAGGATCTGATTGTCCGGGTCGCCGGCTACAGCGACCATTTCCACAACCTCAGCAAAGAGCTGCAGGACGAGATCATCGAACGGACCGAACAGTCCTTCGGCTGCTAAACGTCCGATTACAGCCCGTTGACCACGTTTTGGGGCGCTTCGTCATCGCAGACCCGGCGGATATTTTCCATCGCACCGTTCAGCATCCGGCGGAAAGAGTTCGCGGTGACGCCGCCCATGTGCGGCGTCACGATCAGGCGATCCCGCGCTGCTGACGAGAGATTCAGCAGAGGATGGTCCGCCGGCGGCGGCTCGGGATAAAACACATCCACCGCCGCCCCGGCGATTCTGCCGCTTTCCAACATCTCCGCCAAGGCGGTTTGATCGACAATATCGCCGCGAGCGGTATTAATCAGAGTGCTGCTGGATTTCATCAGCAGCATTTCTTTTTTGCCGATCAATCCCCGGGTCTCACTTGTCAGCGGAATATGCAGGCTGACAATATCGCTTTGCGCCAATAGCTCCGGCAACGAGCGATATTCAATGCCGAGGTCGTTTTCCTGCGCCGGCGCCAATCGGGTCCGATTGTAATACACCACTTTGGCGCCGAGAAATCGGGCGATTTCCGCCACCCGGCGACCGATGGCCCCCAGGCCGACCAGACCGATCGTACTCCCCGGCATATCCCCCAACCCACGCAGAAACATTTGCTTCCGGACTTTTGAAAAATGTCCGTTTTTCGTTTCCCGGTCGGCGACAATCATGTCCCTTTGCATGGCAATCATCAGGCCAATCGTATATTCCGCCACGTCGTGGGCATTGGCGCCGGGAACATTCGCGACCGGAATCCCCAGCTCCCGGGCCGCCGCCAGATCCACCCCGTCAAATCCCGCCCCGGAGGCCTGCACCAGTTTGAGCTGGGGATTGCGGCGCAACAAATCGGCGTTGACTTTCTGAAATCCGGAGGGCGCCAGCAGCACGTCGGCTCCCTCGCAAGCCTTCTGCAAAGCCGCGTCATCTTCCGCACCGACAAACACCATTTCCCAGGTTTCCGGCACCGTCACTCCCACCGCGTCAAATCGCCACTTGGGCACTACGCTGACAATTTTCGGCATTCTTAAGTCTCCTCTCCCTGTAACCCTCACCGAGTCACCGGTGTATGCAACCGTAGCTTGTACCGGCTTAATCTTTTTCGCCGCCATATTCCCATAACCCTGCCACCAATATCCGCGCTACTGGCTTCTCTTTACGGGCACAAAAAAGTTGCGGGAGAACATTCTTCCCGCAACTTTTTTATGATGTGTGTGATTTTTTCCTTACACGAAGAAACGCATGACGATCATGGCGATGCAGGCGTTGATAATACTTGCCAGCATCAGCAGCGGCCAGTATTTCTTCGGCGTGTCGGCCACGCCCAGCAACCGGCCCATATACTGCAACTGGGCGCCCATCAGGAACAGGGCGGGAATCAGAATGGATGCGTGCGTTCCGTTCAAGACGCCTTTCGCGATCAAACTTACGGCCACACCGGTTCCGGCCGAGGACGACAGCCAGGTGGTGAGCAGCACGGTGACTGCTTCGCCCGGCAGCCCGAAGATGCCCATCATCGGCGCAAAAATCTTGCCGATAAACTGCATAGCGCCCACAAGATTCAGTATTTCCGCAATCACATATGCCATCAGCACGTTGGGCATCAGGTTGTTGATTGCGATTTGGAAACCCTTTCGGGCGCCGATGACAAAAATGTCAAATGGATTGCTTGGCGTAGCCGGTTTTGCATTATTGCTCATCTTGGAAATCCCCCTTGTAAACGGTGTTCAATACAATCCGGACAAAAATGGCCCCCACAAATTTCAGCACAAACATCAAGACCAGGGGAATGATCACCGGCACCGTCAGAAAAGTAAACAAGGCCACACCGATCGAAAAATAATTGCTGATCATTCCGGCGCCGGAATATTGCCAGGCGCTCATCACGACCAAATCCTTCTTGGTGATCTGCTTAGCGTCGTACAGCTCCTTGGTCAACGCCGCGCCGGCATCCGTGCTTTGCAGGTCCGTAATCAGGGCGAGGCCGGTGAGTCCGGGAATGCCGAGCAACGGTTTGAGCAACGGGGTCAACAGCTTATGCGCCGCCTTGATGGCGCCGTAGTGCGTAAAAATCTCCAAAAATCCCAGCGCCAACATTACGGAAGGCGCGAGCGACAGAGCGAACAGGAATCCTGCCCGGGCGCTGATTCCGCCGGCACCCATGAAATTGTTCTTCGCCGGCTCCTTCATCGTCCCAAAAGTGCCGCCCAGGGTGGTAAAATCGAACGCGCTGAGCCACTTCATGCCATCGACTTTCATCAACAGTCCCGAGAAAAACACTATCGCGACAATCAGGGCAACGTACGCTCCCGGACCAGCTTTCCATTCGCTGGCAGATTGCGTATTTTTTTCTTCGGCCATCAATATTCCTCCCATCGTAATCTAGTATGCAAGGAATTATACG
Organism: Negativicutes bacterium UBA1444; assembly: GCA_002329525.1. Classification (GTDB taxonomy): domain Bacteria; phylum Bacillota; class Negativicutes; order UBA1444; family UBA1444; genus UBA1444. Next base: position 30,279 of record DCTI01000218.1, on the reverse strand, counting down.
AATTATTCGTCGATAAGTCAATAATAACTTTAAATTACGAACGATCGTCTTTCGCAGATGGATATTTTTGTGCGAATGTGTCCAGCCGCCGTAGGTTACCGCCGGCCGTGGACTTGAAAAAAACTGGCGGATTCGGTAAAATCAAGCCAATCGATAGGGAGGGGATTCAATGTCAAGAGTCATCGAATTGTATGATTTTCTGCACGCCATACCCGAACTGGGTTCCCAGGAACACAAGACAGCGGCGTTTCTGGCCGGTGAACTGCATAAGACCGGCTTCGCCGTCACCGAAAATATCGGCGGCACCACCGGGGTTGTCGGTGTCCTCGACAGCGGGACAGCCGGACCGACCGTCGCTTTGCGCGCCGACATGGACGCCTTGGGGCACATGATCGACGGCAAGTTATGCGCGATCCATTCCTGCGGCCACGACGCGCATTCCGCCATGGTGCTCACTGCAGCGGAGGAGCTGGCGAAAACCGGCGCCATCCAAACCGGCAAACTGAAGATCATTTTTCAGCCGGCGGAGGAACTCGGGACCGGCGCTCTCGCCATGATCAAAGCCGGCGTGATTGACGATGTGGACATGATTTTGGG
>DCTI01000218.1:26526-29650 GCA_002329525.1 Negativicutes bacterium UBA1444 | reverse complement strand
CGGCGTGCCGGCCCACGGCGCCCGCCCCCATCTCGGCGTCAATGCGATTGACGCCGCCGCGGTCGCGATCACTGCGGTCAACGCCCTGCGCCTGAATCCGAATGAATCCTACAGCATCAAACCGACCCGCTTTCACTGCGATTCCGGCGTCACCAACGCCATCCCGGCGGAAGCGACCGTGACTTGGGACGTCCGCTCCGAACTGAATCCGACGATGGTCAAATTGCTCGAAAAAGCGAAAGTCGCCATCGAGGCCGGCGCCGCGACAGTCGGCGCCACAGTGGACGTCACCCACTATCAGGGAATCCCCGCTGCCGAATATTCCAGTGAGATGGTCGAACTACTGTCGGAAGCGATCACGGCCGTCTATGGACCGGCGGGCCTGCATGCGCCGGTGAAGACGGCCGGCGGCGAAGACTTCCACTTCTTCATCAAGGAAAAGCCATCGCTCAAAGCCGGCTATTTCGGCCTGGGCTGCGACCTGACGCCGGGAATTCACCATCCCGCCATGAAGTTCAACAAGAACGCCCTGGAAACGGGAAAAGACGTCCTGGTCTACGCGGCGAAAAAATTACTGAAACAATAAGGAGGCGGCCCTGTGTCTTTATTGCTGGAACGTTACCACCATCTGCATACAATCCCGGAAGTTGGCTTCCAGGAAATGAAAACCTCCGCTTATCTGGCCGATCAGCTGGAGAAGGCGGGTTTTGCGACCACCCGCAATGTCGGTGACACTACAGGAATCATCGGCGTATTTGACAGCGGCGTCGCCGGCCCGACCCTGGCCCTGCGCGCCGACATGGACGCCCTCGGCCACGTGATCGACGGCGTTCATTGCGCCCGCCACACCTGCGGCCATGACGCCCATTCCTCGATGGTATTGACAGCCGCCGAAGAATTGCTTCAGGAAAAAGCCATCACGAAAGGTCGCCTGAAAGTGATTTTTCAACCGGCGGAAGAGCTGGGCACCGGCGCGCTGGCTATGATCAAGGGCGGCGCCATTGACGACGTGGATATCCTGCTCGGCCTCCATATCCGCCCGGCGGAAGAATGCAAAATGGGCCAGGCCAGTCCGGCCATCCACTATTCCGCTTCCGGCACGGTCGAAACCCGCATCACCGGCGTGCCGGCCCACGGCGCCCGGCCCCATCTCGGCGTCAACGCCATCCAGGCCGCCGTCAGCGCCATTCACACGGTCAACAATATCCGCCTGGACCCCAACCTGTCCTGCAGCGCCAAGGCGACCCGCTTCCTGTGCGATTCCGGCGTGACCAACGCAATTCCGGCCGAAGCCCTGATCTGCTGGGATATCCGAGCTCAATTCAACCCTGTCATGGACGAACTGAAAGCCAAAGTTTTGCAAGCCATACAAAATGGCGTATCGGCCATCGGCGCCAAGGCCGACGTCAAACTGGTCAAGGAAATTCCGGCAGCCGAGCTGACTGACGAGATCACCAGCGTCCTGACCGAATCCATCCGGGAAGTGTTGGGCGAGGCCGGCGTCACGGCGCCGATTTACACGCCGGGCGGCGAGGACTTCTTCTTCTACACCCGGGAAAAGCCCAGCCTGAAAGCCGGATTCTGGGGTCTCGGCGTCAACGCCGTACCGGGACTGCATCACCCGGACATGCATTTTGACACCGATGCGCTGGAAAACGGGGTCAAAATCCTGAAGATCGCGACAAAAAAACTGTTGGGTTGACGCAAACCCCATCGTGAAAATGGAAAGAGGCTGTCTCAAGCGGGGTTTGGAACCCCAGTGCGAGACGGCCTCTTTGCCATTGAGTCGCCGGCTATTTTTTACTATCAAGCGCGTCACGTTTCCACTTACCCCGACCAACATCGAACCATTCGATCAGCCATTCAAAAAGGTCCGGCACAGTGAAGTCAGCCTTTCCTCATAGCTCAGTTCCGGCTATCCGTGCAACTGGCGATACAACGCCACCGCCGTTTCCCCCGGTACGGGGCAGCTTCTCAACGGCACCCATGGCTTTCTGCCGCTTTCGCAACGAAGGCTGCCAAGAGTTTCCGATGATCGGCGTAGGAATCGACCAGCATTTCCGGGTGCCATTGAACGGCAAGCGCGAACCCATCCCGCTGCGGCAGTTCCAGCGCCTCCACCACGCCATCGGCGGCCCGGGCCGAAACCACAAGGCCGTCACCGACCTCATCCACCGCCTGGTGGTGCAACGAATTGACCTCCAGGGTATCCTTGCCCAGCAATTGATGCAGCAGAGATCTGTCGGTAATTGCAATGTTATGACAGACATCTGTAGCCGGCACCGACAGAATCGAATGATTCTGGAAACGACTTTCAACCAGGTCCTGATGCAAGGTTCCGCCCAACGCAACGTTCAAGATCTGGTTACCCCGGCAAATGAAAAAAACCGGCATTCGGGTATCTTCCACAAGATATCGGGCCAACTGGATTTCCTGCCGGTCCCGGTTGGGAGTCACCTTTCCCGTCTTCAGCGAGGGATGGGCGCCATAACGCAGTGGATTGACATCGTTGCCCCCGGCGAACAACACCCCGTCCAAGCGCTGAAGAGCTTCCGTCAAATGCCGATAATCGTCATAAACCGGCAACAGTACCGGAATTCCGCCAACCAGTTCCACGGCATGAACATAGTCGTGCGCCAGCAAATGCCATTGTTGCCCTTGAACGCCTATTCCGTGTTCCACCGCAAAGTTGCCGTCATACGAATATTTGCAGGTTATTCCAATCAAAGGCTTCATACTATTCCTCCTTGTCGCGTCGTGCAAAGCCAAAAGATTCGTCCAGTTGTGCCAACCGTTCCCGCAATTCTGCGCGATACGGTTGCCGCTCAATCAGTTTCTGCGATTTCGGACTCATCGGTTGTCATCGTCATGCTCCCAGCCTATTTTATACCTGACAACTCTCCAGAATGCAATGAATTGTTTCCTTTCAATTGGGGGAACAGGATAAAAACCCGCAAGATGCGGGTTTTTTTGTGTGCATTCGGTTTTCGGTCACAACACCTTCGAGAGAAAGTCGCGGGTCCGCGGATGCTGCGGATTATTGAACATCTGCTCCGGCGGCCCCTCCTCGACGATCTGGCCATCGTCCATAAACAGGATCCGGTCGCCCACTTCCCGGGCAAAG
>DCTI01000218.1:13338-26485 GCA_002329525.1 Negativicutes bacterium UBA1444 | reverse complement strand
GGATCGAGGGCCGAGGTCGGTTCGTCGAACAACATGACGTCCGGCTCCATGGCCAGGGCCCGGGCAATCGCCGCCCGCTGTTGCTGGCCGCCGGACAGGGAGGACGGGTAGGCGTTCTCCTTTTCCGCCAGCCCCACCCGGTTCAGCAGCGACACCGCTTTTTCATGGGCCGCCTCCCGGGATACTTTTTTCACCAGCATGGGAGAGATCATGATATTCTCGGCCACCGTCTTGTGCGGGAACAGGTTGAACTGCTGAAACACCATGCCCAGTTTGGTCCGAACCTTATTGATATCGACCTTCGGGTCGGTGATCGTCTGCCCCTCCAGGATGATCTCTCCCGCCGTCGGCGTCTCCAGAAGGTTCAGGCAGCGCAGGAACGTCGATTTTCCCGAGCCTGACGGACCAATGACCACAACGACTTCGCCCTTTTTGATATGATTCGTGATTCCCTTCAGCACGTGGTTGTCGCCGAAATCCTTGTAAAGTCCGTTAATGCGAATCACTGGCCTTCATCCTCCTTTCGGCCCAGCCGACCAGCCGGCCCATCGAAAAGGTCAGGACCAGATAGAACAGGGCAGAAATCAATAGCGGTTCCAGGCCCTTGTATGTAGCACCCTGGACCACCTTGGCGGTGAAGGTCAGTTCGGCGATGCCCAAGACGTAGGCCATCGACGAACCCTTGATGACCGCGACGAATTCGTTGCCGATTGCCGGCAGGATGTTTTTGATCGCCTGCGGCATGATGATTTCCCGCATCGCCATCAGGTGCGGCATGCCCAAACTCCGAGCCGCTTCCATCTGCCCCCGGGGCACGGACTGGATCCCCGCCCGGACGATTTCGGCAATATACACGCTGGAGTTGAGGCTGATCGCGCTGATGCTGGCGATCAGCGCCACCATGTTGCTGGGCAGGTTCGACGAATTCGGGCTCATGCTGACCAGCACGTAGGCCACCAGCACCTGCAGGAGCACCGGCGTGCCGCGCATCGTTTCGATGAAGCCAAACGCGACCACGCGCAAGGGATAGATTTTCCCGAAGGCCAGGCGGGAGGTTTTCAAAAAGTAGACCAACACTCCGACAATGGTCCCCAGAATGATCGAGATCACCGAGATGATCAATGTCAGTTTGATGCCGTTGAAAAACATCGGCAGGTATGTTTCCGCAAAACTGAAATCCACGTTTCTCCCCTATCTTGGGTTTGCCAACAATTTATTTTTTGCTCGGAAGAGTGCCGGCCAGCTTGCTCGCCTCGTCGACATACTTCTGCATCTGTCCGGAAGTGTTCAGCCGTTTTATCGTGCTATCCATCTGCGCCTTGAGAGCGGCGGAATTCTTGCGCATGGCCACGGCCACGCCCGGGCTGTTCAGCGACGAATCGTCGATCTTCACTTTTTCCGCGATCACGAATTCCGGATTGGCGGCCATCGCCATCTGGCAAACGACCTTCGTGGTCACGATCCCGTCGATCTGCTTGGACTTCAGGGACAGAAACAGCGTGTTCATGCTTTCGATCTTTGTGAACTTGCCGTCCGGAATCAGCGTGGTGATCAGCTTGTCCTGCAGGGAGGACAGCTGCAGGCCGATCTTGTAGTTCTTCAGATCGCTGAAGCTGTTGAACTTGCCGACATTGTCCTTCGTGGTCAGCAGCACTTGCTCGCCGCGGTAATAGACTTCGGAAAAGTCGACGCTCTTGCGGCGTTCCGCCGTGGCCGACATGCCGGAGATGATTACGTCGATCTGGCCGGACTGCAGCGTGGTCAGGAGGGCATCGAAAGCCAGTTCCTTCAGTTCCAGCTGTACGCCCATATCTTTGGCGATGTCCCGGGCCAGGTCCATGTCAAACCCGACAATCGTGTCTTTGCCGTTCACCATCGCATGGAACTCGAATGGGGCAAATTCCGCGTTGACTCCGACAACCAGGCGTCCCTTGGCTTTGATTTTGGTCAGGCTGTCATCGGCGGATGCAGCCGGCGCGTTGGCGGCCGGTTTCTTTTCCGGCGTGGAGGAGCAGCCGGCGAGCGTCAGTGCCATCACCAAGGCCAGCACGAGCGCCAGAATGACTTGCCAGCGGTTTTGTTTCGCATTCATGATTAACGACCCCTTTTATAAAAATTTGCTCTTATTACTTTACCACAGTAACGCGTAGCTGGTCAAAAATATTTTGCAGAAACAGGGCCGTTCCCCGGTACAGAACGGAATCGTCGAGCACAAACCGGGAACTGTGCGCCGGATAAATCTCGCCGTCCGTAAACGGCGCCGCGCTGTAGAGGCGGAAGAAACAGCCGGGAACCTTCTGGTAGAAGAAACCGGCGTCTTCGCCGCCCATGCTGTCCTCTTCGCTGACGTGAATGTCCGCCGCCGGCAGGATCTGCCGCGCCGAAGCCAGAAAGCCGTCGACCATCGCCGGATCGTTCTTCGTCGGCGGGTAACCGTTCAGATAAGTCAGCTGGTAATCGGCACGCATCGCCTTTGTGATGTATTTGACGATTTCCTCGATCCGCCGGAACACGAACTCCCGAACCTCCAGGTCCTGGTTTCGGATCGTGCCGTGCAGCACGACCGTGTTGGGGATGATGTTCTCCGCGCCCTGCCCGCCGGTAATCGTGCCGAAGCTGATCACGCAGGGCGAAAACGGACTGATCTCCCGGCTGATGATATGCTGGATTGCCGTCACCACCAGGCTGGACACGACGATGGGGTCGATGCAGCGGTGCGGCTCGGAGCCATGGCCGCTCTTACCGATGATGGTGATGTCCACCTGATCGTCGGCCGCCGAACTGTTGCCGTATTTGACGATCACGTCGCCGTTTTTGCAGGGGAACGGATGGATCTTCCGGTCCATGTGCAGCGCCAGAATGGCGTCGACTTTCGGATTTTCCAGCACGCCGTCCTCGATCATCGGCAGCGCCCCGCCCGGTCCTTCCTCAGCCGGCTGGAACAGCAGCTTCACTTGCCCGTTCAGCGCCGCCTCATGCCGTTTCAGCAATTTGGCGACCCCCAGCAGGATCGCCGTGTGGGCGTCATGGCCGCAGGCGTGCATGTTGCTGTTCTGCGACCGGTATTCGAATTCCGACTCCTCGTTGATGCGCAGGCCGTCCATGTCCGCCCGCAACGCGATCGTTTTCCCAGGGTTCGGCCCGAGCAAGGCCACGATTCCCGAATGCCGCTCGAAAGTCGTATAGGCGATTCCCATCTCCTCCAGGCGTGCCTGCACAAACGCCGCCGTCTGCGGCAAAACCAGGCCGATTTCCGGAATCTTGTGCAGTTCCCGCCGCCAGGCGATGATCTCGTTGCTGATTTCTCTGGCTTCCTCCAACACCGTCATTGTCTCCACTCCATTTCCTAGTAATATTTAATTGCCGCTGACTAAATTGTCCAGTTGATCCAAAATGTCCTTCGCGCCGTCAATTGCAAATTTTTTGTATACATTAGACAAATAAGAATAATTTTTGATATTATATACGTGTATTAGGATCATTCAAATGGGATGTGAACGGGCATGTTCAGTCGCAAGGTAAATGTCGTCAGCGTCAGCGCCAGTGCGCAGCTGCCAGTCATTCTCGCCGGTGCTTCAGCGCCCGGCGATCTGCTGGTGTCCTTTTCGTCGGCAGATAGTCTGCGGAAAATCGACCCGCTCGCCTGCGATCTTTTGATTTATGACCTCGCCCAACCGGCGGCGGAACTGCTGCCCGAACTTTTCCCCCAAGCCCTGCTGGTCCTCTGCCAGGACGCGGCGGAACTGCCCACGCTGACCGAGACGGCTCGCGAAGCGCTGGCGGATATCTGGCTGAAACCTTTTGATGGCGAATTGATCCGGTTCCGATTTCGGAAACTCCTAGACCAACTGATCCTCAACCGCAAATATGTGTTGGGCCGAAACTATCTGGACACGATGATCAACAGCGTGCCGGACCTGATCTGGTTCAAGCGGCTGGACGGCATCCACGTCAAGGTGAACGACGCGTTCTGCGCGACCGTGCACAAGGACCGCCAGGACGTCGAAGGCTATGACCATTATCATATCTGGAGCATACCGAAAGAAGTCTACGAAAACAGTGATTATGTCTGCCTGGATACCGACTCGGTAGTCATTGCATCCAGGCAGCCCGGGGTGTTCGATGAAACGGTGGCCGGCCAGCAGGGCATGCGCCAGTTGAAAACCTACAAATCGCCGATTTTTGATGAACGCGGCGAACTCATCGGCACGGTTGGCGTGGCCCAGGACGTGACCGAGTTCCGGAATACCGACGCCAAGCTGGAACTGATCCTGCGTACCATGCCGTTCGCCGTCATGGTCACCGACGCCGATGAACAGGTGATTTCCGTCAATCCCAAATTCGAAGAGTATTTTCAGGTTGTCCAGGAAGAAGTCGTCGGGCATCCCTACCCCATCCGAGAAGCCTATGCCGACAGTGCCGCGAACCCGCCAAACCTGCTCTATTACGAAACGGATCGTGAACTCGGCCTGTCGCACAATCGTTCAGAACTCATCCTGGAAATCCACAAAGAGCCAATTTATGATTTCTTCGCCAATTTTGTCGGCACACTCACCATTTTCCGCGATGTGACCATGGAACGCGGCTTTCGCGATCAATTGCGAAAAATCGCCTACACTGATCAACTGACCGGCTTATATACCCGCCGCTATCTTTACGAAAATATCGATCCCATCACAACAGCGGATGGCATCAGCCTGTTGTACATCGACCTGGACAATTTCAAACTCATCAACGATACTTTCGGCCATCACGTTGGCGACAGAATCCTTAAAAAAACCGGCAAGCTGCTGCAGATGCTTTGCCCCGATGACATCTGCGTGCGGATGGGCGGAGATGAGTTTCTCGTCGCCGTCCCCGGCAAAACAAGCGTCAACCGGCTGATTGACAAAGCCAACTCCCTGATCAAAACGATTCGGGAACATTTCCCCGGGACAACATCAATGCAGCCGTTGTCGATAAGCATCGGCATCGCGACCGTGTCCGGCGATTCCAAAGTCCAGTTGGAGGACCTTCTGCGCAAAAGTGATATCGCTCTCTATCGGGCCAAAAACCGTGGCAAACAGCAATGCGTGGTGTATACGCTCGACCTGGAGAACGAATCCAAAAGCCATCCCTGACTGCCAAGGCCGCGTGTGAACGCGGCCTTTTTCTTTCTGCCGGACTTCCCGACGCTGGCCGATCGATCGCCGCTATTCCAGGAACTTCACCTTTGTCGCCAGTTCTTTGCGAGCCGGCGGCGGACAAGGGGCATCGCTGTAACCGATGCAGACAATCGCCACCGGGTCCAATTTGTCATCCACCCCAAAAATCCTGCGCGCGTCTCGCTTTTCGAACAGGGAAAGCCATAACGTTGCCAGCCCCAGCCCGCGGGCGGCCAGCAGCATGTTCTCGATGGCGGCGCAGCAGGCGTGTTCATAGCCGACCCCCGGTTCGTCCAAAAACTGCTCCGCGCCATTGCGTTCGGGATCACCGGCAACGACAACCAGAACTGGCGCCTGCAACAGAAAATCCGTCGCATAGGCCGGCAGCCACTTCCAACCGCTCCGGTCGGCCAATTTGCCTTTGACGGCGTCTACCGCCGACTTCAACTCTTGATTGTATTTCGGATTTTCCGCCACGATGAACTCCCAGGGCTGTTTGTTGGCGGGAGAAGGCGCGGCAACGGCACACTCCAGGATTTTCATGATTTTTTCCCGCTCCACCGGGCGGTCAGTGAACCGTCGGCAACTTCTTCGCGTCAGTAACGCCTCAAACACATCCACTATCCATCGCTCCTCACAGTATTTTTCTCCGGAAAAATCATGAACTTCATCAGGCAAAGCGCCCCCGGTTCACCAGCTGTTGCGCCAGTCTTTCATCCCTCAAAAAAGCAGCAGGAGAATCGGCGGATTTGTTATATATTAATAGCAAACAACAATGCGATGTGCGAAAAAAGAGGAGGGTTTTCATGAAAAGCGAAATTGCCCGGCGACTAAAACTCCGCTATTCGCCAGTTGCCGTTCTGTTTGCCGACGAAAAACCGGATGGCGCCCTGGAGTTCATCGAAGGTCGCTGGGGCTGCGTCGCCGCGATGATGAGCGCGGCGGCCAAAGGAAAAACGGCTGTCTTTAGCCGCAGCACCTGCGGCTGCCGAGGCGGCGCCGTCGGTCTGGGATTTGGCAACACCCATCGTCAAATCCCCGGCGGTTTTGAGTATTTTCTGTCCACCGGCAAAGGCGAAGGATATCCAGAGGGCGAGGCCTACAAAAAAACGCCCGAATTGGCCAAGACTTTTCAAGACGTTCTTCCCTACACCGATATTCCTTGCCAATATGTCGTGTTCAGGCCGTTGGCGGAAATTGAACCTGCTGCGAAAAATCCCGCAGTTGTAGTTTTCTACGCCAATCCCGACCAGTTGTCGGCACTGGTGGTGCTGGCCAACTACGCCCGCCCCGGCAATGATAACGTGCTCGTTCCTTTCGGTGCAGGTTGCCACACATTATGCCTGTTTCCCTGGCATGAAGCATCGCAGGAGCGACCGAAGGCGGTCGTCGGCATGACCGATATTTCGGCGCGGCCGTTCATCGATCCCGATTTGCTTTCGTTCAGCGTTCCTTTTTCCCTGTTTCAGGAAATGGAAGCTAATGTGCCGGATAGTTTTCTGGACAAACCCGCCTGGCTGAAGGTGGCGCAGCGACTGGGCTAAACTTTCGCGATCTGGCGCGTCGGTCGCGTTTCCGGGACCCAATTTATTTTATCGAATCACTGCCGCTATCGTTTTGCGGTTCCGCCCGCTTGACGCAAGGCAAAATTCCTATAGAAGTCGACCGCTGACCAATAATCGTCCAACCAAAGGTATTCATCCGCCTTGTGCGCCTGGCTTTCGATCCCTGGTCCAAAAATGAAAAACGGCATCGCCGGGTCGACGCACAGGTAGGATACATCGCTTGCCCCGAAAAATCGGCGAAAATTCGCCTTGATCCCGCAAGACAACGCCGCTGCCATTGCTTTTTCCAAGGCGGGATGACTGGCTTCGCAGCGCAGGGGCCGTAAAAAGAAACGCGCCGATATTTCGATGAATTTTTCCCAAGCCGTTCCCCAGAGTACCGCCGCCGCTTCACGCAAAGGACGCAGGGCATCTTCTTCCGTCATCCCGGGAATCGGCCGCAAATCGAGAATGGCTTCACAGCTATTTGGAATCATATTGGCTGCTTTTCCCCCCTGGATAATGGTTGGAGCCCAGGTCGGCTGACCCAGGTCCGGGTCGGGACTGAAACTTTCATAGGGCGGGTGCTTTTTCAGCCAGTCCAAGTACTCCGCCATCAACAGAACGGCATTCAACCCTTCCTCCGGTTTCGCGCCGTGGGAAGAAACCCCTTTCGTTCGCAAGTCAGCGAGGAGACAGCCCTTGGTGGTATTCACCACCTCCAGACAACCCGCTTCCCCCACGTGATTGGTCGGCTCACCAACCACCAGACACCCGGCGCCTTCCATTCCGCCAGCTGCCACAAAAGCTCTTGCTCCGGCCATATCCTTCTCTTCACCGGCGGTGCCGAGAAGGACCAGATCATGTTCCAACTCAATCCCTTCCTGCGCAAATTCGATCATACCCATCGCCATGGCCGCCAGGGAAGATTTTGTGTCCGATGAGCCCCGGCCGTACAATTTGCCGCCGACAATCTCCGCGCTGAACGGGTCCTTCGTCCAGCCCGCACCGACAGGAACCGTATCCAGGTGCGCGTTGAGCAACAGCCGGTTGCCCCGGCTTCGTCCGGGCAAGCAGGCCACCAAGTTGAACCGGCCCGCCTCCACCGGCGCCAGCCGGCCTTCGNNCTTCAATGCCAACTGCCGCAAGCCGCTCAACCAGCATTTCGGCCAGTGCAGCTTCCTTGCCGCCTGTCGTGTCGATCTTGATCATATCGATCAGCAATTGAAGACGGTTTTGCATTTTTTCCTTACTGTCGACGTGGCAGTTCATTCCGTATCCCCCTTGCAAAGCAATAGAAGTCCCCGCACCTCGCCCAACTTGGCGATGTCAGCTGTGACCAACCGCCCGCTGCCAGTCCGCTGTTACCAACTCCAAAATATTTTTCGCCCGGTCGGTGTAGAGACGAATCCCTTCAAAATTTGGCGATCCCAGCACCTTCTGCATCAACAGTCCATCATCGCCGAACCAACGCGGCATGACTCCACCCAGAAAGTAACCGTGCCGGCGCAGGATATCCACCGCTTCCCCGGTTGCCGCCACCGTAAGCGGCAGAAAAGCCTGAGACACCAGGATGCCGTTTTCACTGGCCTGATGGTCGAATTTTGTCAGCAGCTCGGGAAAGTCACTGCCGATCACCGTAAAATTCATTCGCGCCACAGCCACTTGCGGATAGAGCTCCAGTTTGCCCTGCGTCGTTTGTTCGGCGGACAAGGGCCCATCCCCGGGAAGGAAACGATGACCGTGATCGAAATCATCATAGAGATATTCTAATTGTTTCCAATAGATCGGCGGCAAATAAATCGTTTGCGGCCTGGCTTCATAAGGCCGAAAAACCACGATCACCGCCACACGTCCGGTATCGGCGGCCTTCATCGACCGGGCCATTCCCGCTCCAGGCAACAACGCTAATTCGCAGCCGGTTTCAGCGTATCGATTTTCGGTATAGGCCCGCTGCGAAGAAACATGGTTGCATACGGCTTCGCCCCAGACCTGCTTCAAGCCATACTGGACGGGAATCCCCGGAATGGCGAATCGGTTCAGTTCAGTCGCCACGCTCGTCCCGCGCCAATCATGGCGGACCAATAGCTGAAGCGCTTCATAGAGTGAAGGATTGAGCGACGATGTGGCGCAAAAGGCTGTATGACCAATGATCTCGCCCGCAGCTGTCCTCACCACCGCACGGTAGGTTTTCCCGCTCAGTTGCTCCGCAATCAGCTGTTCCGGATCGTAGATGCTTTTTACGTGATAATCATTGCCATATACAGAGCGGAATAATTCAACCACACCATTCGCATCGTCCGGTTTAAAAAAATCCACCGTCCACTCTACCGCCACACCTACGCCTCCTCAATAAGATCGTTTTCTCCAGTGAACCTTCTCTCCGTATCGCCTATAACGGCGGATAACGCAATTTATTCTTTTCGTCATACATGAGCCTGTCGCTATGCTTAATCAGCTCATGTATATTTTTATACGTATCGTTAAATATGGCGACGCCATAACTGAATCGAATATAATACGGTCTGCTGCTAGTTTGATTATATGCATTGATGTTATTTTTCAAGGCTTCTATATACTTTTCCACTATTTCTCTTCGGTTCTCATGGACAAAGACGATAAACTCATCGCCACCCAAGCGGATAGCTACTCCTTTTTCATCGAATACTTCTCCCAGGCACCTGGCGAATACTTTTAACACCTTATCGCCTTCGTGGTGTCCAAAAGCATCATTGATATTTTTAAAGTCGTCCAGATCAATATTTATTACCGCTAAGCTGCTGTTGTTTTTGCGACTTTGAATTGCAAGGTATTCATCATAGGCAATGCGGTTACCCAATCGTGTCAATGGGTCAATCTTAATCTGACTGTGGATAATAAAAATATAGTTGACAACAACAGCGATCGCCACGCTATTCCAAATCGTTAGATACACAACGTAATACAATTGAAATATCGACAGCAAGGAAGGGATGAGCGTAAACAAACTAAGGATTAGCAGTTCTTCCCTGCTCAATTTCTTTCGAACTTTAACTAGCAACAGAAAGTTTAAAACGTAATAAAAGTAACTTGTCATTGGGGAAACAAGCCACAGTGGTCCCCGCACATACATATTCTCATTGGTTATTGCAAAGATCCAATTATAATTAAAACTGCCCAATGCCAAGATGCCATTTACAACAAACGGCACGCTTAATCTCAAAATACTCTTTCTGGTTATATTTTTGTATTTGCCTGTTCGTTTATAAATAAATAGTAATGAAAGAATTGGCGGCAATGGCGCCAGCAAAAAGCCCATCGTATCCACCAATTTATGAACCATAATGAAACTGACATAAGCACTAGAGTTTAATAATACGCTGAAAATTTCCAAGATCAATATAAGTATGGTTAAGCATATTAAGGCCAGAAACAACCGGTGGGCGGCATGCGCTTTTCTCTCCAGCCTATAAAAAGCATGAACCGCCACAAGCGATAATAGTATAACCATAAAAACATTCAGCTCAATGACAAGCATCGTATTAATGTTATTCCCACTCCCTTCCACCAATGTTCATAAAAATATATAGAAAAGTCGAGACAGCAGGGGGACGTTCCAGTTCGCCAATTTTCCCTTTCGGACCATAAACAATTAATTTTACCATATAAACACAAAGTTCCTGCAAATTGAAAACATTTTGCAGGAACTTTGTGTTTTCCGTATTTATTCGTATGTTTCCTTATTGAACCTTCTTCTACGCAGCGCCACAGTCGCTTTGCGCTTTCACGAGATCGTTCAGAATTGCTCATTGCGCCGTTACCAGTGATATTTCTCTCCGTATCGTCTATAACGGCGAAAAATCTATTGATCAAGTGCATTTGGACAGGGGTTCGATGCGGCGATCCGTGGCTGGGCAAATCCACACATATTTCGCCTATAGCTAAATGGCATAGAAGAACACCCTTGTATCTAAGAACCATAATCATCCAATTGGTCTTTTATTTCATCATGCCATTTATCAATAACATCATCCATGCGGTTCCAAATTGAGTATACGCTAGGAGCTATGTCCCCAAATATTCCCAGATTTAGACAACCATCATCATCATCGCCTTCATGTCGCGGGACTTCCATAATATCATAACGGGCTACAGAGCGGCGGACTGATTTCGGTATACCCTTTATGATTTCTTCTAATAATGGACTATTTATATCATCCTCATTTACATTAGCCAGAGGAGTAACGGGCGGCTCAAAAATCTCATGAAAGATTGGCAAAACAAGCCGCATAATGTTATCAAGATCTTTGCTAAAGCCTTCCGATGCCTTTGGCGGCTTAAATATAACCTCCAGCCCTATAGGAATCTGTAGTGGAGCTAAGGCAAGCCTCTTCTCAGCGAAATGCTGCATCATTTCTCGCACCTGTTCTTTGAATGCCTTTGTTTCCCCCGCTTTCTTGGGTATACCTGGGAGGTTAATCCTCATGGAAAACTTCTCAAATATCTTACACATAGCAACCGAATGTTGCCTCATGGTCTCGTTAAAACTTGAGTCACCATAAGATACATAAGACTTCGCCAGACCAGTTGCCCGGTAAAGGTGATAAATTTCTTCAAGTCGTATCTTATAGTTCTTTAAATAATATTTCTGGACATCTACCTGCGCATGACGAAGTAACATTTTGTAGTCACGCTCGTCCTCAACCGTAGCCCATGCTCCCTTTTTGTCGCTAACAGCTCTAAAGTGCTCATATGCATTATCAAATTCATCTTCAAAATAATCATCCTCATCGCTTTCACCAATTTCTCGAAGGAACTTGTTATAATCACTACGACTATCAATTTCGAGATCCCACTCGTCATTTAGTATTCTGTCGGCAAAGGCTATATCTGTAAGGAAATGTTCTAAGGGCGCAATCGTTGCCCGAATTTTCGGTTCCCCCTCTGTTACATTATAACCAACAGATAAATATTTAATTTGCTTGTCATCATAATAAGCCAGACCCTTTCGTTTAATTCCACTTTCTGGTAATGGTTTTCCAAACAAGTCGAGTAGATTTTTCATCGCAGTGTGGATATGCGGAGGGGTCTTAGATGTAGAAGATAAGGAAAAACTAACCGCAATTGGCCCCTGAAAAGCGCGTCGCCTTGAATGTGTTATCTGGGACAATTCCATCTGACTAACAATCTCTCTTTGGAGCTTAATTTTGTCCGCCAGGGACATAGCATTTTTCGACTGTGGCTCTATCGAAAAGTCTAGGTACAGGCGGCGATACCATCTTCTCCACGAGTAACGATTGTATTGTCCCTTTGGAGACTCTAAATATTCTCCCTTTTCCAACCATGCCATAATAAACTACCTCACATCCCAAGCCCATTACTAAAGTTCATTATCCTATTTATTCTTAATAAGCACAAATTATTTTACAGTTCGAAATTGATGACTTAATAGCAAGAGGCGATTTATGGCCTATATATGTGTTAGTGAATATAACAGAAAAAAGTCCATGCCGGAGCAATTCCTGCATGGACTTTTCTTAAAAATTGGGTGGATTTGAATGGTGGAGGCGAAGGGAATCGAACCCCTGTCCTGATCACATGACATCAACTATTCGCCGTCACCAGTGATACTTTTCGCCCCGGATGATTTTGAACGCGCGGTAGATCTGCTCGACGAGCAGCAGCCGGATCATCTGGTGGGTAAAGGTCATGCGGGAAAAGGAGAGGCGCTCCCGCGCCGCCGCAATGACTGCCGGCGACAGGCCGAAAGCGCCCCCAATCAGGAACGTGATGTCGCCGTGCCCGGCCGTGCCGAGTCCGGCGATTTTTTTCGCCAGTTCTTCCGAGGAGACGGGCTGGCCCGCCACGTCGAGTACGATCAGATACGTGGCTGACGGTACTTTTTTCAACAGCCGCTCGCCTTCCGCCGCCAGCACTTTTTCTTTTTCGGCCGGCGAAGGATCGTCCGGCATCCGTTCCTCGTCGATCTCCACGACCTCCAGTTTGCAGAGCGGTCCCAACCGTTTGGCAAACTCCCGGATGCCTTCCGTCAAATACTTCTCTTTGATTTTACCGACAGCAACGATGCGAATCCGGTTCATCCGTTACTCGTTCGGCACTTCGCTGAGTTTCACCTGTACATCGAACTGCTCGCCGTTGCGGGAAACCGTGACCGGAATGGTGGCGCCAACTCCCTGCGCCTCAATCACGGAGCGCAGTTCCGGCAGACTGTTGGTTTCCTGNNCTGCCCCGCCAGCTTCAGGATGATGTCGCCGACTCGGATGCCGGCGCGGTCCGCCGGAGAGTTCAGAACGAGCCGGAACACATACAGGCCTTTCTTGATGTTGAGTTCGTAGCCGTATTTCTCCGCCGTATTTTTGTCAAACGCCACTACGCCCAAGTAGGGCCGGGCCACCCGCCCCTTCTCGATGAGCGCCTGGATGATCGGCCGGGCCGTATTGATCGGGATGGCAAAGCCGA
>DCTI01000218.1:9749-13280 GCA_002329525.1 Negativicutes bacterium UBA1444 | reverse complement strand
CCGGGGTTAATGGCTGCGTCGGTCTGGATCAGACGGAAGCGGCGTTCGCCGATATCCAGCGTCCGATTCAATGCGCTGATCACGCCGGCCGTGACGCTGCCTTTCAGTTCCAGACCGAGCGGATTGCCGATGGCGATCGCCGGTTCGCCGACCTGCAGGCTGTCCGAGTCACCGAATTTCGCCGGCTGGGTCCCCGCCGGATCAATCTTCACGACGGCCAGGTCGGTCGCCGGATCGACTCCCTGCACTTTGCCCGGCACGGTCCGGCCGTCGGCCAGGGAGACCACGATTTCCTCCGCTTCCGCCACCACGTGGTAGTTGGTGACGATATGGCCGGCAGCGTCATAAATGACGCCGGAGCCGCTGCCGCGCTCGACCAGCATCCGCCGGTTGAAGAAATCGCTGACATAGGCTTTGTTGGTGATGCCGACCACCGACGGACCGACAATCTGGGCCGCCCGGACGATCGGCGTATTGCGGGCAGCCGACAGCTGCGCGTTGGCTGTCGGCGACGCTACTTCCTGTTTGATTTGCGTGAGCGCATCCGGAACGGACTTGCCGATAAAAAAGGGTCCATAGCCCATGACCAAGCCGCCGCCGATCACTGCGCCCAGGATCGCGACAACGAATAACGGTGCGTATTTTTTGTAAACAGCTTTCATGAAAACTCCTCCTTTATCTAATGTTCTCCGAAATAAAATCACAGAGCAAAACTGACGGTATCGCAGGGATGCGCCAGATGCAGATACACATCCTGTTCGAGCCGGACTCCCTGCCGTTCCAACACCTGACTTACCGTGGACAGGGCCAGTTCCGGACAGTTGTTGTGCTGACTCAAATGCGCCAAAAAGACATGCATGCCGGATTTTTTATCCATCCGGGCGAGGCAGCGGCCGGTGTCCAGATTCGACAAATGGCCGCGGTTGCTCAGGATGCGCTTCTTCAGGTATTCAGGATAAGGCCCGTTGCGCAGCATCGCCACGTCGTGGTTCGACTCGAACACCAGAACATCGGCGCCGGCGATATCCCGCTCGACCCGTTCCGACACGCAGCCCATGTCGGTCGCCACGACGCATTTGATATCGCCGCAGCGAAAAGAATATCCCACCGGTTCCGCCGCATCGTGCGAGATGGCGAACGGCTCGACGCGGACCCCGCCGATTTCGAGACCATTACCCAATTCCCGCCGATACTCGGCTTCGACATGATGGGCCGGCTGGAACGCATCCCAAGTCCGGCGACGGGCGAATACCGGCACCCCGAATTTGCGGGTGAATACCGGTAATCCGCTGACATGATCGCTATGTTCATGCGTAACCAAAATCGCATCCAGCTCCGCCGGATCGATCCCGACCGCACGCAGGCCTTTTTCCACCCTGCGGGCCGATATCCCGGCGTCAACCAGGAGTTTCGCGCCGCCGAGCTGAAGGAAGATGGCATTGCCCGTGCTGCCGCTCGCTAAAATGTGTAATTGCATAAGGTATTCATTCGTCCCATCCGCCAAAGATTCCTGCCAATAAAAAAAACCCGGTCCAGCCGGGTCCTGTTAACCGAAGAAAAACTTAGTGGGCTTTGCCCTGTTTCTGGCACTCCGGACAGACACCATAGAAATAGAATTGTTGTCCGGTCAGGCGATACCGGGTCCCCGCCTCAATTTCCCGGGTCACCTTGGCCGCGTCCAGATCGAACACATCGTCGACCCGGCCACACTCCACACAGCGGACATGCGCGTGATTGGACATGTCGGCGTCATAGCGGAAGCTGTCTTCGCCGGCGTTGAGGATCTGCACCAAACCGATCTCATGCAAAATATCGATCGTTTTGTAGACCGTAGCCAGGCTCATGGTGGGATACGTCGCCTGCAGGCTGCTGAAGATCATCTCGGCATTCGGATGTTCCTTCGTATTGGCCAGCACTTCATAAACAGCCAAGCGCTGGGGCGTAACCTTGAACCCGTTTCCCCGCAGTAATTCCGTGATATTCTTGCTCATGTCGCGCTCCTTTGTCATAATATATCGGCATCTCCGGGTATTCGAAAATCGTTATTCTTTAATAATTCTAGATTTGATTTTATATGCTTCCCCGGATGCTGTCAAGTAGGAATACTGATTACCCCGGAATGTCCTTGAAAATTGCGGAAACCGCGCCAAATCCTGACGTTTTTCAAACTGCATGTAAATTCAAAACGGTTAGTGAAAGGAAATCGGCGCTCAACAGCGAAACAAATACAGCATGGAAAAGAAATTATTGTTTGCACTGGATATTGGCACCCGCAGCATCGTCGGTCTGATCGGCGAAAAAACCGAGGCGGGCATCCGCGTGTTGGGCGGCGTGCGTCAGGAACATACTACCCGCGCCATGCTGGACGGACAGATTCATGATGTGCCGGAGGTGGCGAAAGTCATCCGCTCGGTCCGGCAAAGGCTGGAAGCGGATTTCGGCCCGCTGCGTCAAGTGGCCATTGCGGCGGCGGGGCGGGCTTTGTCGACGCTCAACGCCACTGCCGAACTCGACGTCCACAACCGGGGCTATCTGACCGCGCAGGAAGAGCGGACGCTGGAACTGGCGGCCATCCAGGCAGCCCAGAAACAACTGGCGACTTCGCGGGTGGTCAACGACCCGGCCAGCTACTACTGCGTCGGCCACAGCATCGTCAATTTCTCGCTGGACGGCACCAATATGAAAACCCTCGTGGGGCAGCGCGGCCACAAGGCCACCGTAGAAATCATTTCAACCTTTTTGCCCCGTCAGGTCATCGATTCGCTGCAGGCGGCGGTATTGCACGCCGGCTTGGAAATCGGTACGCTGACTCTGGAGCCGATCGCCGCCATCAACGTCCTGATTCCACCGACCATGCGGCATCTGAATCTGGTACTGGTCGATGTCGGCGCGGGTACTTCCGATGTCGCCGTGACCCGAGGCGGTTCGGTGGTCGGCTATGGTATGGTTCCCGTTGCCGGCGATGAAATCACCGAAGAGTTGTCCGGTCGTTATCTGCTGGACTTCAAAGTGGCCGAAGCCCTGAAACGCCGCTTGGGCAAAAATGTGAAGCATCTGAACTATGTGGATATCCTCGGCATCAAACACGGCAAACCGCCCGCCGAGCTGATTGAGAGTGTCGTGCCGGTCGTCACGGAACTGGCGCAGGCGATCGCGGCGCAAATCATGCAACTGAACAACTCGGTGCCGCAGGCCATTCTGCTGGTCGGCGGCGGGGCACTGACCCCCCTGCTGCCGGAGATTCTGGCGCAAATCATGGACATGCCCAAAGACCGGGTCG
Organism: Negativicutes bacterium UBA1444; assembly: GCA_002329525.1. Taxonomy (GTDB): domain Bacteria; phylum Bacillota; class Negativicutes; order UBA1444; family UBA1444; genus UBA1444. The sequence continues at coordinate 10,000 of DCTI01000218.1, read as the reverse complement.
CGGTACGCCGCCCCGATGCCATCGAGGATCTTCAGGATATCGCTGCTGAATTCTGTACGCCGGATGCGGTGACGCCGCTCGGCATCCTCAAGATTGCCGGCGCCGAAACTCTGAATTTCCTGAATGTCGTCCTGAATGAGCAACCGCTGCGCCTGTTCAATCTCGGCGGACTGACCGTCGGCGACGCGCTCCTCGCCGCGGGGATCGACGCCCGAAGCCTGGCCGGCCGGCCGGGACTTGGCATCACTTTG
>DCTI01000218.1:5867-9737 GCA_002329525.1 Negativicutes bacterium UBA1444 | reverse complement strand
AAACCGGACAGCTGACGGTGAATGGCAAGCCCGCCAATTTCAGCGATGCGGTCAGCGAAGGCGACGTAATTCTTGTGGAGAAAGGGAAGGATGGACAAAGCCCCGCTCCCTGCCTGGCCGACCTGGTCGAGCTGCCGGCCGCACTGCCGGTGGAAATCGACGGCAAGGCCTATCGCCTTCCACCCCTGATCCAAATTAACGGGGTTGTCGCCTCCGCCAAAGTCACGTTGAACGACCGGGACCAAGTCCTGTGGCAGCCGCCGGATACGGTGGCCCTGGCGTTCCGGGCCGCTGGCCTGCCGCTGGCGCCGCAGCGATTTAGCTATACGGTGAATCAGACGGAGCGCGTCCACTCGGTCTGGCCCACTTTTTTGATCAACGGCCAGGCCGCCGAATCCGGCGCCGCCATTCACCCCGGCGACAAAATTCGCCTGGTCGCGCCGGCGATTCCCTCAATCGGTGAAGTAATCGGCTTTCGCAACAGCGATGTCGAACCCATCGAAGTACTGTTCAACGGCGTGACCTGTTCCGTGCCCACCCGACGCTACACGCTGACCCTGAACGACAGTCCCGCCGACCTGGACGGCCCGGCGCCGGACGGCAGCATCGTCGAATTCATTTTGGCGCCGGAAACGCAGCCGACCCTGGCCGATGTCTTGCTGGCTGCCGAGTTCAATCCGGCCGATGTTCCCGCCGCCGGCGGAATCACCGTGGTGGTGAACGGCAAAGTGGCCGAATATACGGCCTGCGTAAAAAACGGCGACAAGATCGATATTGTCTCCCGCAAGTCCCAATAGGCTCCTATCGTCGATTTCCGAAAAAAAAAGAACGGTCCCATTGCGGGGCCGTTCTTTTTTCCCGGAAATCCGGGGCGGGAAGCTACAAAAACCGACAGGACCGCCAAGCGCAGGGCCGGCCCGCATGATCGATCTTTGCTGCATCCCAATTTATTCAAGTATACCATAAATAACCGCAAAACAATGGTAACAAAATTAAAGTAACCAGAAAAAGTCTGTGTGATGTAATCGTCCTTTTCTCGATCGGTATCGGCAGGGATTCCGGCGTAAATGTTGAATTTTATAAAGATAGTGGTTGAGATTATCCCAGATGGTGGAGGAGCCAATGCCGGATCAGCGCCAACAGTCCCTCTTGGCCAGATTCCGTCGCAGCAGGAGTTCTGCGACTTTTTTCTTGTTGCCTTTGTTCTGTCTGGTTTTGATCGCTATTGCCTGGTACGAAGTAACGACCCGGGTGGAACGCGAATATCAGATCGAAGTGGCAGCCATCTACCGCGAGAACGACAATCTGATCCGCGCTTTCGAGGACCATGCCCGGCAAAATCTGCAGTCCGTAGATGAAACCCTGCTGTTCCTAAAAATGCGGTTTGAACAACAAAATCAGGTTACGCCCGAGATGGTGGATTACATGCAAACACGACGCAGCCAGCTGGTGGAGGAAATCTCGGTGTACGATCCGTTTGGCCGCATCGTCGCCGGCTTTCCCCATACCGCCAAGCTCAAGCCTACTGTCCACTTTGAAATTTATAACGCCCACGCAAAAAAGGATTCAAACCGGCTGTACATCGGCAAACCCGTCTACGACCATCCATCGTCCCGATGGTCGATTCCCGTCAGCCGCCGCCTGAACCATCCGGATGGTTCGTTCGCTGGAGTAGTATTTGCTTCGCTCAACCCTTATTTTTTTTCCGACTATTATCGTCAGATGGTACTGGGTTACGACAAACAGGTCATGCTGATCGGCTATGACGGCATCGTCCGCTCCCTGCAACATCCCTCGCACAGCGATGTCGGCCAGGATCTGGGCCCCCACAGAATATTCGCGGAATGGCAGCATGCCTTGGCCGGAACCTTCGAGGAAACGGATTCCTTCGACCCCACCCACCGCTATTACACCTATCGGTCCATGACGGACTTTCCGCTGATTCTGTCGATTGGCGTGTCCTCCGAAGATTCCCTGGCCAATTATGAAGCTCGGCGCAAGTCCTATTTTGCTTACGCAACGTTTTTTTCGCTGGCACTGGCCGGGATTTTTTCCCTTCTCCTATACCAGGTGAATCATCAAAAAAACGCGGCGCGACAGTTGCAGCGCCGCAATAAATTGCTGGCGTTTTTGCACGAAACGTCGCTGGAAATCATGAACCGACGCGACGTCGTGGACCTGCTGGAGACCATTATCAACAAAGCGGCTGAGATCACCGGCGCAACGACCGGCAGCGTTCTTTTGTTCAACGAATCCCGCACCGAACGGATCCGGGTCGTCGCCACCGGGCCGGCCAGCACATTGCTGGGCTCGCGCAACGCCATCGATGAGGGCGCCGCCGGCCAGGTCTACCAGACCGGACAGACGGTGCTGGTCAACAATTACAAGCAGTGGGAGCACCGCACCCAGCCTGCCGACACACTGGCGGAAGCGGTGGTGTATTTTCCGCTGAAAAGCGCCGGCGAAGTTGTCGGCATCATCGGTCTATGGCATACAGAGCCCGGCCGGAACTTTTCCGCCAACGATGTGGAGATGCTCGACCAGATCGCCAACCTGGCTTCCATTGCTTACGAAAACGCCTTTTTGTACCGGGAAGCGCAACGGGAAATCTACGACCGCAAACAAGCTGAAAAACTGCTGCAGTACCAGAATTTCCACGATACATTGACCGGCTTGTATAACCGGGCCTACTTCGAAGAAGAGATGCAGCGGATCGACAAGCGCCCTGCCGGTTCGGTCGGTCTCATCATGATCGACCTGGACGGACTCAAGCTGATCAACGATACCTTGGGGCATGAGCAGGGCGATATTCTGCTGGCCAGCGCCGCGCACATCCTGGCGGACAGCGTGCGGGGCGCCGATGTCGTCGCCCGGATCGGCGGCGATGAATTCGCCATCCTGCTACATCCCGCGGAGGAATCCACCATACAGTCTGTCTGCGCGAGAATCCACCAAAAAATCGCCGAAGTCAATGCCCGGCAGCAACAGGCCCCCATCAGCCTGTCGATCGGCCACGCAATCGCCGACGCTCCGGCCGTGCCGATGCGGGAAATCTTTCAGCGCGCCGACAACAACATGTACCGGGAAAAGCTGCACCGACGCCAAAGTACCCGCAGCGCGATCGTCCAGACTGTCATGAAACTGCTCGAAGCCCGCGACTATATTACGGAAGGGCATGCCGACCGCCTGCAGGCGATCATCGCCCGCATGGGCGGCGATCTGATCATGTCCGCGGAAAAAATCGCCGATCTGCGTTTGTTCGCCCAATTTCACGATATCGGCAAAGTCGGCATCCCCGACAGCATTCTATTGAAACCCGGCCCCCTGACCAGCGAAGAGAAAACCGAAATGCAGCGCCATTCCGAAATCGGTCACCGGATCGCCCAGTCAGCGCCGGATTTGGCGCCGATTGCGGACTGGGTGCTGAAGCATCACGAATGGTGGAACGGCCAAGGGTATCCGCTTGGCCTCGCTGGTGAAGAGATTCCTTTGGAATGCCGAATGCTGGCCATCGCCGATGCCTACGACGCCATGACCAGCGACCGGCCCTACCGCCAGGCGCTTTCGCACGCCGAGGCGCTACGGGAAATCCAGGACTGCGCCGGTTCTCAGTTTGATCCGCAGCTGGTCGGGCAATTCATTTCTCTTTACGATGAAGCCGGGCCCGAAGCGGCGGCGGCTGCAGATGATTAAAAACCGACTGAGAAAGACAGGCTCAAGGCATGAGATTAGCGAAGGTTAAGCGAAGCGTCGCAGCGTTCTCATCCTTGGACCTGTTTGTTTGTCGCGTTCAGATTTTATGGATTTCGTGAGTAAATGCAACAAGGCCAAGGCATGAGATAAGCGGAGGTTAAGCGAAGCGTCGCAGCG
>DCTI01000218.1:4988-5838 GCA_002329525.1 Negativicutes bacterium UBA1444 | reverse complement strand
CCCTTCCGTCAGGTCTTCCTCCGGGCAGGGCACATCCACCATCTTGCCGGCCAGATAATTGTCATAAGCCCCGAGGTCCAGGAAGCCATGGCCGGACAAGCCGAACAGAATCGTCCGGGATTTTCCTTCTTCCCGCGCAGCAATGGCTTCATCGATGGCGCCTTTGATCGCGTGGGAGGATTCGGGCGCCGGCAGAATTCCTTCCGTCTGGGCGAACAAAATAGCCGACTGGAAGACATCCGTCTGATTGTAGGCTCTGGCTTCAATGTGACCATGGTGATAGAGGGCGCTGACCAGCGGCGAATCGCCATGATAGCGCAACCCGCCGGCATGGATGCCGGCCGGCATGAAGGCATGCCCCAGCGTGTACATTTTCATCACCGGCGTCATCTTGGCCAGGTCCCCGAAATCATAGGCATAAACGCCGCGGGTCAGGGTCGGGCAGGCTGAGGGCTCGACGGCGACGGCACGGACTTTCTTGCCGCTGAAGCGATCGGCGACAAAGGGGAAGGCGATACCGCCAAAGTTGCTGCCGCCGCCGTTGCAGGCCACTACCACATCCGGATAGTCGCCGGCTTTTTCGAGCTGGGCTTTGGCTTCCAGACCGATCACGGTCTGGTGCAACAGCACGTGATTGAGTACGCTGCCCAGGGCATAGTTCGTGTCGCTGCGGCCGACCGCGTCTTCCACGGCCTCGGAAATGGCGATCGCCAGGCTCCCGAGGGAATCGGGATGTTCGGCCAGTACGGCCCGGCCGGCGGCGGTTAGTTCCGACGGGCTGGGAACCACCTTGCCGTTGAACAATTCCATGAATGACCGGCGATACGGTTTCTGCTGGAAGCTGACTTTG
>DCTI01000218.1:0-4941 GCA_002329525.1 Negativicutes bacterium UBA1444 | reverse complement strand
GCCCCACTGGCCGGCGCCGGTTTCGGTCGCCAGGCGCTTGATGCCGGCCTGTTTGTTATAGTAGGCCTGCGCCAGAGCGGTGTTGAGCTTATGGCTGCCGACCGGGCTGGAGCCTTCATATTTGAAATAAATCTTGGCCGGCGTATCGAGGGCCTTTTCCAGTTCATAGGCCCGGATCAGCGGCGACGGGCGCCAGAGCGAATACTTTTCGCGGACTTCCTCGGGAATCTCGATCCAGCGTTCCTGACTCATTTCCTGGGCAATCAGGGCCATCGGGAAAATCGGCGCCAAGTCCTCCGCGCAAACCGGTTTCAGCGTGGCGGGATGCAAGGGAGGGTCCAGGGGTTCCGGCAAATCCGCCTGAATATTGTACCAAGCGGTCGGCATCTCGTTTTCATTCAGCAGTATTTTGCGTGTCTTTGACATAATACTCTCCCCCTCTTTTTATTTTCAGCGGCAAACAATCACCGCGGCAGTTACCAGGGCAAGGAAGCCCACCATCAGATAATCCCGGGTCTGAAAGGCGATCTGCTGGGAAAAGGTCCGGTTGACGCTGCCAAAGCCGCGCAGTTCCAGACTCATCGCCATGGTGTCGGAGCGCGTGATCGCCCGCAGCACCATCGGTTCCACCGACGCCGCATAGGCCACGATTCGTTTCAGCGGATTTTTGCTGTGCACATAGCCGCGGCAAACCTGAGCCTCGCGGACCGCATGGCTTTCCGCGATAAAGTCGGGCATGAACCGCAGGGCAGAAGTAAACATGAACGCATATTCGTAGGGAATCCGCACCTGGCGGACCAGCGCGGCGGTCAGGCTGGGCAGGCGGGTGGTAGCGAGCATCAGCAGCACTGCCACCGTCATCACCATCATTTTCAGGCCGCTGGCCACCGCCGTCGCGACTGCAACGTCAAACGGCAACTGGATCGCGGCAAAAAACATCGCCACCATGAACAGGCCGAACAGCGCCTTGGCCAGCTTGCCAAGCTGCCCGGCAACCGCCAGCAGTCCGAGTTCCAGCGCCAGCAGGAGCGCGAGCAGCGCCGGATCCCAGAGCAGTACCGTCCAGATGGAAACCATGATCATCAGCAACAGATTACAAAGGGGCGCCAGGCTCTTCATCGGTCTTTTCCTCCAGACTTTCCTTCAGCCGGTCGGCCAGTTCCGCCATCGACTGAACCGGTTCGTTTAACGAAGTGATTTTTGCGGCAATCGCCGCCGCGTCGGGAACCCGCAGGCCCCAGACGGTCACGTCACGCGCCGGATCGGCGAACAAGGCACCAGTCGGGCCGTCATATACTTTTTGTCCGCGATGCAGCACCACTGTGCGGCGGGTGTGCTCCAGCAGCAGTTCCATATCGTGCGTCACCAGAATCACGCCGATTCCCTGTCGGTTCAGCGTGCCCAGCAATTGCATCAACTGGTTTTTTTCCACGGCATCCTGCCCGCTGGTCGGTTCATCGAGGATCAACAGGCGCGGCCGGAGCGCCAGCGCCGAGGCGATCGCGATTCGTTGCCGGACGCTGCGGGGCAACCCCCGGGGATAGGCTTCGGCGACTTCCGTCAGCCCGGTCATCGCCAGCGCTTCGGCTACGGCCTGCCGGCGCTCTGCCTCGCCCCACTCCATCTGTTCCGGGCCGTAGGCCACTTCGGTCGCCACCGTATCCCGGAAAATCTGCCGGTCCGGATTCTGAAACACATAGCCGATCGATCTTGCCATGACTTTGGGTCCGCATTCCCGCGTGGGTTTTCCATCCAGGATCACCTGGCCGGCGGAGGGTTTCGCCAATCCCACCATCAGGCGGGTCAGGGTCGTCTTGCCGCTGCCATTGCGCCCAGCCAGCCCGATGAAATCTCCGGCGGCGATCGTCAGGGACACCTTATTTAATGCCGGCGCCTGGCCGGGATAAGAAAAAGACACTTCCGTGATTTCAAGCACTCAGGGACAGCCTCCTCGTCGATTTCAGGCAGGCGTTGATTTCCGCCGCCGCTTCCCCGGCCGTCATCCAGGCCGAGAATTGTCGTTGCTCCGTTTCCAGCGCCGCCTTCAACCGCCGTAGCGATGGAACGGCCGCATCATAAACCTGTTCGGACAACATCCGCGTCAATACTTCATTCAGCGGCCCGGCCAGCGCGACCCGGCCAGCAGCCATCACAACCACGGAGTCCGCATGCGGCAAGGCCCGCGCCAGATCGTGCTCCGATACGACCACGGTAATCCCCTGTTCCCGGTTCAGCCGGGCAATCAGCTCGTACAAATCGGCGGCTCCTTCCGGGTCGAGCGCCGAAGTCGGTTCGTCCAGCACCAAAATCGCCGGCCGGGAAACCAGCACAGAAGCCACCGCCAGCCGCTGCTTCTGGCCGCCGGACAAAGCGGACAGCTCCCGCTCTTCCAGTCCAGCCAGTCCCACCGATTCCAGGGCGGCCAGCACCCGGTCGCGAATCAGGTGCGCCGGCACCGCCGCATTTTCCAGGGCGAACGCCACTTCATCAAAGACGGTCAGCGCCACCAACTGGCTTTCATAATCCTCCATGACCAGGCCCACATTCGCCGCCGTATCCGCTACCGCGCGATCCGCCGTGTTGTAGCCTTCCACCATCACCCGGCCGGACATGGCCCCACCGAAGAAATGCGGCACCAATCCGGTCATCGCCAGGCACAGCGTCGTCTTGCCGCTGCCATTGGTTCCGGTCACGACCGTGAACGACCCTTGGGGAACCGACAGCGTGACCCGGTCCAGGCCCTGGCCGGTTTTGGGATACTGATAGGAAAAATCTTCGAATCGGACCGCCTCCATCAGGACTCTTCCTCCTGACCGAGCAATTTGCGGGCCGGATAGTACAATACCTGGGCGATGATCGTGTTCGCCACCGCCGTGAACACCACCACCGGCAGCATGCCATACAGATAAATCTGCAACGGAATGTTCATGAGCATCTTAAAGGAAGTAATAAAGGTAAAGCCGCTGGCAAAAGTGGTGATAAATGTGATCACCGCCGGCCGCAGACTGACGCCGCCCACTTTCATGGCGAACGGCAGGCCCATCAGCAGCACGCAGGTCAGGGCGCCGATCGGTTCCGACACCATATTCAAATGCGGCATCGGCGACTTGGACGTGATCGTGTTGATGGCCCCAGCCACCAGGCCGATCGCCACTGCCTTGGGAACGCTCGGATGAATCACGAGAATGGTGATGCAGTACATGGTGATGATCCAGTTGATGCTGACCCCGGCAAAGCTGGGGCTGACCAGCCGCATTATCGCACCGATGGCCAGCAGCAGCGCCGATACCGCCACCCAACGGAATTTTCCTCCCTGTGACTTCACTTGTCTCATTTCGACCGGTTTATTGTTTTCCATCGTTGAGTCCTCCTTTGTTGCCGATAAATAAAAAAACCCTCGCCACTACTACTGTAGGGACGAGGGGTTAACCCGCGGTACCACCCTGCTTGGCTCTGTCGAGCCCAACTTGGCCATGGCACGGGACAAACTAGTGTCCGATGCCCGCTTCCCATGATAACGGGGGAAGTTTCCGGCAGCGCCTACCCCGCGGTCAGCGGCTCGGACTGCTTCTCTCAGGCCCATTCGTCGCGTTGAGTCACGCCGGTCTTCCACTGCCACCGGCTCGCTGAGGCTCTCTCGCGCAAGTACTCTTCCTGATCATTGAAATTCGGATATAAACTTGATGCTATTCTAACAACCCGGACCTGTTTTGTCAAGCGACCCGACTACTTCAGGGGCTTGCGGTAGAAAAACGGCATGTAATGCTGGAAGCCGATTTCCCGGAAATTGAGAATCGCTTCGGTTCCGCCGACGAACAGGACGCCGCCGGGCCGCAGAGCTTCCAGGAAACGCCGGTACAGCTTGTCCTTGGCTTCCTCCGTGAAATAGATGACCACGTTGCGGCAGGAAATCAGGTCGAACCCGCTGTCGTACTTGTCCAGCAACAGGTTGTGATGCTGAAAGGTGATGCCCTCCTTGACTTCGGCCGTGACCGCGTACCGATCGGGCCCCGCCGCTCTGAAATATTTTGTCAGCCGGGCGGGCGAAACATTTTTCAGCTCGTTGACTTGATACACGCCTTCCTTGGCTTTCGCCAGCATTTTCACATCCAGGTCGCTGGCCAGGATCTGATGCTTCGTCCGTGGCGTGATATCCGACATCATGATCGACATGGAATACGGTTCGGCACCGGTGGAACAGCCGGCGCTCCAGATCTTCAGCCGGGAAGAGTTTTGCTGCATCAGATCCGGAATCACTTTCTGTTCCAGCTCCACGAATTTCTCCGGCGTCCGGAAAAACTCCGTGACGTTGATGGTCAGATAATCGATGAAGTGGCGGAACAAGGCTTCATCTTTGTCGAGCAGATGGAAGAAATCCATATACTTCTGGACGTTGTGGCGGGCCATCAGGTTGGTGATCCGGCGCTGCATCTGGGCCGGTTTGTACTGGTTCAGGTCGATCTGCGACTTGGCGTTGAATTTTGTTTTGAAATCTTCCCAATCGCGGTCGATCATTTCTGCTGTCATTCTTTGGTTCCTCCATTGTCGGCCGCCAGATCCGCCACGGATCCGCCAACCCAAATTTTTTCCGGCCGCGACGCCATTTCCAGCGGCTCGCCGCTCCACACCACGATGTCCGCATCATAGCCCACCGCCAGTTTGCCGACGCGGTCACCGATACCCAGAATTTCCGCCGGGTCACTGGTCACCGCCCGCAGGGCGGTCAAAGGAGACAATCCGAACCTGGCGGCAAGACCGGCATAGACGGACAAAAACATATTCGGCACCACCGGATGGTCGCTGACGAGGGCGAATTGCACGCCATGCTCGGCCAGCACCGCCGGCGTCCGGTAACTTTTATCCTTGAGTTCCATCTTCGCCCGCGTGATCAGCTGCGGACCGACCGCCGCCCGGGCTTGCAGACGGGCCAGCTCCGGTGCG
>DCTI01000210.1 GCA_002329525.1 Negativicutes bacterium UBA1444 | reverse complement strand
GCCATCCGCATCGCCTTCTGATACTCCAGCTTGTCGGCCTGGGCCCGCAGGGCATGAACCGCCGGGCCTTTGGCCGTGTTGAGCATGCGCATCTGAATGCTGGCCCGGTCGGCGGCAACGCCCATTTCGCCGCCCATGGCGTCGATTTCGCGCACCAAATGTCCCTTGGCTGGACCACCCACCGAGGGATTGCAGGGCATCATGGCAATATTGTCGAGATTCAGCGTCACCAGCAGGACGGAGCAACCGATCCGGGCGGCCGCCAGCGCCGATTCGCAGCCGGCATGGCCGGCGCCGATGACGATGACATCAAACTGCTCAGTACACACCATTCTTGAAAAGCCTACTTTCCTAAACAAAACTTGGCGAAAATTTCCCGTACGATCTCATCGGAAACCGTTTCCCCCGTGATCTGACCAAGGGCCGACAGCGCCGCCCGCAGGTCGATGGTGGCGCAGTCCAGCGGCAGGCCGTCGCGCAGGCCCGACAGGGCCGACTGCAAGGCGGTCTTGGCGGCGCCCAGGCTCTCGTAATGCCGGGCATTGCTCACAAAGAACATCTCCGCATTCCAGCCGGCGCCATCCAGAACCAACCGTTCAATGGCCTGTTCCAGGTCGGCGAAGCCGGTCCGCTCTCTTGCCGATATCGGCACAATCGTGTACGCCCCGGCCAGTTGTTGCCACTGCGCCGAATCCATCAATTGCGGCAGATCCATTTTATTGACTACGATGATCACCGGGACCGGCGGCAAACTGGCAAAAATCTCGATATCCTCGGGTGTCAGCGGCTGCGACGCGTCCAGCAGAAAGAGGATCAGGGCCGCGGACGACAAAAACTCACGCGTGCGCTGAATTCCCAGCTGTTCGATCCGGTCGTCGCTGTCGCGCAAGCCAGCGGTATCGACGATGCGGAGCGGAATCCCCCGGACGTCCAGGTATTCTTCGATGCTGTCGCGGGTCGTTCCCGGGATCTCCGTGACCAGCGCCCGGTCTTCCCCCAACAGGGCGTTGAGCAGACTGGACTTGCCGACATTCGGGCGGCCGGCGATAACGGTGCGCAGCCCTTCCCGCAAAATTTTCCCTACCCGGGCCGAGGCCAACAGCTCCTCGATTTCGCTGAGCACTAACCGGATCGACTCTTCCGCCCTGGCCGGCGGCATTACTTCGATCTCGTCCTCCGGATAATCGATGGCCGCTTCCACCTGGGCCAAAAAGTCCAGCAATTCCTGTCGCAGCTTGGCGATCCGCTGCGACAGGGCTCCCGCAAGCTGCGAATTGGCGTTTTGCAGTGCCGCATCATTCTTGGCCCGGATAATGTCCATGACCGCTTCGGCCTGGCTGAGGTCGATCCGGCCATTCAAAAAGGCCCGCTCGGTAAACTCGCCTGGCCGGGCCAGTCTGGCCCCCTGTCGGAGCAGGAGCGCCAAAACGCGCCGAAGAACGGCGGTTCCGCCGTGCGCCTGGAATTCCACCACATCTTCGCAGGTGTAGGAATGCGGCGCCGGCATATAGACGCAGAGCGCCTCGTCGATCATTTCGCCCGTATCCGGGTCGACGACCCGGCCATATACCATTTTCCGGGGCGGCAATAAAGCCGCGGCCTCATTCCCGAAATTGCGAAAAACGGTCCGGGCAATCTTGACAGATGCCGGACCGCTCACTTTTACAATCCCAATACTGGCTTCCCCTATCGCCGTCGCAATGGCCGCGATGGTTTCCGCTTCCATTCTCCGTTTCCTCCAACCTTGACGTATCGGGAAGGCGCAGCCGCTATCTTTTAGGCGCGATCACAACCCGCCGGAACGGTTCCTGTCCTTCACTGTAAGTTTCAATCCGGGAATCCGACTGGAGACTCATATGAATGATCTTCCGCTCGTGCGGCGTCATCGGCTCGAGAACAACCCGGTCGCCGCTGCGTCTGGCGCGCTCGGCCAGCCGGAGCGCCAGTTGCTCCAGCGTTTCCGCCCGGCGTTTGCGGTAATCCTCGATATCGATCACGATCCGCAGACGCTCCCGGCCATCGCGCTGCGCCGCCAGATTGGTCAGATACTGCAGGGCATCCAACGTCTGACCGTGTTTGCCGATCAGCAGACCGAGGTCCTCGCCCCGCAAGTTGATGGTCACACAATCTTCGGCTTCGACGACATTCATCGTCACGGTCAGTCCCATCGCCCGGGTCACCTTGTCCAAAAACAGGCGGGCAACCTCAATCGGTTCCGGCTTTTTCACCGTCACCTCGACTCTGGCCTCCCGACCGCCGAGCAACCCAAACAGCGCTTTCGAGGGAGCTTCCAAAACCCTGTATTCGACGCGGTCACGATCAACGCCCAATTCGGCCAGTGCGGCCTCCAAGGCTTCTTCAACGGTTTTGCCGGATTTTTCGATCATCTCCATGGCGTTTCCTCCTCAAGCCGCAGTGGAATTACGGTACATGAACCACTGCTGCGCAATCTGGACCATATTGCTGACAACCCAATAAATTCCCAAACCCGCCGGGAAAGTGATCGTGATGTACCCGATAAAGAGCGGCATGAACATCAGCATCATCTTGTTTTGCTGTGTCATTTCCGTAGTCGTCTGTTTTTGCTGCAGATAAGTGGTGGCTGCGCACAACAGCGGAATGATGAAGTACGGATCGCTGGGATCGGCCAGGGATGTTCCCTGTTGCAGACTTTCGATCCAGAGAAATTTCGTGGGCCCCTCGTACTGATATTCCTTGATCGCAAAAAAGATCCCCATCAGCAACGGCATCTGGACGATCAACGGCAGACAGCCGGACAAGGGGTTGACTTTATGCGTCTTATACAGCTCGCCAATTTCCATTTGCAACTTTTCTTTGTTATCTTTATATTTCTCCTGCAGTGCCTTCATCTTGGGCTGCAGATCCTGCATGGCCTTCATCGACTTCACCTGTTTGACGGTCAGGGGATATAAAAGAATCTTGATCGCGACCGTCAACAAGATAATGGCGATGCCATAGCTGGGAAAACCCGCCTTCTGGGTCAGCACATAGAAAAAGGTCAAGGCTTGTTGCATGGGGTGTGTTACTAACGTATCAAACAAGTCGTCTTCACTCCTTAATAAAGTCCTGTTTTCCAAAATCAAACAGGATCATAACCACCGGCATGAAAGGGATGGCACTTCANNAAGCCATAATCCCCTGGCGACGCCGTACTTTTCGATCGCCAGGACCGCATATTCCGAGCAGGTCGGCACAAACCGGCAACAGGGCGTTTTATAGGGAGAAATGCACTTTCGGTAACACTCGATGAAAAAAATCACGAGTTTCTTCATAATCCGCCTCATTATCACCATCACCGCGAAGATTCGACCATGGCCCGGCCGCGGCGGATCAAGTCCTGAAAGGCCGCCAGCAAAGGTTGCCAATCCGCGTCGATCATCGCTTTGCGAGCCACGATGATGCAATCCATGCCTTCCGGCAAGCGGTCCTGACAAAGGCGATAACATTCGCGCAGACGGCGTTTGCAACGGTTTCTGAGCACCGCACCGCCCAGCTTCTTGCCGGCGGCGAAGCCGACTCGTCGCCGCCCTTCGGGATTCGCCAAAAAATGAAAAGCCAACAGCCGGTTCGTTACAAACCGGCCTTCCTCATAAACCTTGCGGAACAGTGCGCGCTTGCGCAAATGGTGCCGCCGCTGAAATCTAAAGTTCATCCCCACAACTCCAAAAAGGAAAATAGGCCACTACCTTGAGCGGCCTACTATGCGGACAAAACTTTTCTACCCTTTGCGCGGCGCCTTTTCAAGACAAGTCGTCCACCGATCGTTTTCATCCGCTCACGAAAACCGTGCGTTTTCTTTTTCCACAACACATTCGGCTGATATGTCCGTTTCATTCTCACACCTCCTTGACTCCAGAACAACAGTCCTTTTCTATGCTGACTATTAAAGATTATAGTTCACGCTTGGGCCAGTGTCAACAAAAAGACAAAACCCACAGTTTCTGTTGATAACTTTGTCCTCATTTGTTATGATAGTACTCGGTAATTCACTTTTTTCCGGAACAAACCGGTTGATTCGTCAATATTTTCCGGACTTATACACAATTGTTGATAATTCTGTGGATAATTATTTTTTTTAAGAAAGGGTTGACCTTTTTGTCCGAACAAGATCATCATTCCCTCTGGCAACAAACCCTTTCACTGTTGGAAAAGGAAATCAATCGCCCCAGCTTCGAAACGTGGATCAAAGTCCTCGCCCCCATCTCGTATGAAAATGGGGTTTTTTCCATTGGCACAAATCGTCAGATCGTCAAAGAATGGGTGGAAACACGACACCTCTCCCTGATCCGAAAGGCGCTGGAAACAGTTGTCGCTCAACCGGTCATCGTCAATATTTCCATTCTCCAGACAGAAATGCCGGACGAGGCTCTACCGCCCGTTCCCCCGAAATATACCGTTCCCGTTGCCGCACCCTCCGCAGCCGCCGCCCCCGTCGTTCAGCCCCGGGCGGATGATGCGTATTCCCCGCTCAATCCCAAATACACCTTTGATTCTTTTGTCATCGGCAATTCCAACCGCTTCGCCCACGCGGCCTCCCTGGCGGTCGCAGAGATGCCGGCAAAAGTATATAACCCCTTTTTTATTTACGGCGGCGTCGGCTTGGGAAAAACCCATCTGATGCACGCAATCGGCCACCGGATCATGCAGATCCATCCGGAAGCCAAAATTTTATATATCACCAGCGAAAAATTCACCAATGATTTCATCAACGCGATCATGAGCGGCCATCCGGAAAGCTTCCGAAACCGGTACCGCAACATCGACGTCCTGTTGATCGACGATATTCAGTTTCTGGCGAAAAAAGAGCAAACGCAGGAAGAATTTTTCCACACCTTTAACGCTCTGCACGAGGCAAACAAACAGATCATCATCTCCAGCGACCGCCCGCCGAAAGACATCCCGACGCTGGAAGATCGCTTGCGTTCCCGCTTTGAATGGGGATTGACCACCGATATCCAGTCGCCGGATCTGGAAACGCGGATTGCCATCCTTCGAAAGAAAGCGCTGCTGGAAAACATTACAATGCCCAATGACGTCATTGTCTATATTTCCACCCGCATCGATAACAATATCCGGGAACTGGAAGGCGCGTTCAACCGGGTCAATGCTTTTTCTTTTCTCAACCGCAAACCGATCACCATCGAATTGGCGATGGAGTCATTAAAGGACCTGTTTCCAAAAAACAAAACCCGCCAGATCACGCCGCAGCGAATTCAGGAAATTGTCGCCTCCCACTTCCGGATCAAGATCGACGATCTGGTTTCCAAGCGACGGACGCGAAACGTCACGGTTCCACGGCAGCTGGCCATGTATCTTTGCCGGGAAATGACCGATTGGTCCCTGCCAAAAATCGGTGAATTCTTCGGCGGCCGCGACCACACTACCGTTATCCATGCCTGTGAAAAAGTAAACCGGGAACGCCAGGAAGACAATCGGATCGCTGCCGTTCTCTCCGAAATTACCACAAAAATACATAACGACTGATTCCGTCCACACTATTTGTCAATAAAAATGTTCGTTTTTCTCTCCTTGTTGCTGCATACACAGGAATTTATGTTTTCATCCCCGTTTATCCCAAACTCCTCCACAGTCGTCAGCCCTTGATTTTCTTCATCGCACTCCAGTTATCCACAATATCAACAAAGCTTACTACGATTATTATCCCGCACAAGGAGGACACTATGAAAATTCGCTGTGAGAAAGAACAACTTCTAACCGCCGTACAAATCGTCCAGAAAGCGACCGCCAGCAAAACAACGTTACCGATTCTAACCGGCATCCACCTGATGGCTGCGGACGGTTCCCTGGAATTGCAGGCCACCGACTATGAAGTCGGGATCAGCATGACGATTCCGGCGGAAGTGATTGATCCCGGCAAAGTTGTTTTGTCCGGGAAATTCTTTCCGGAAATTATCCGCAAGATTGGCGGGAAAACCATCGAAATAGCTTCCTCCGCACAAAGCAGCATGATTACAGTTTCGGCGGAAAAAACCGAATTTAAAATTCTTTCCTTTCCGGCCGAAGAATTTCCCACCATTAAAAAGTTTGAAAGCAATAATTCCATTACGTTGAAAGACGATGTCCTGAAAAATCTGATTCGAAAAACTGTCTTTGCCTGTTCCACCGATGAAAGCCGGCCGTTATTTACGGGTGCGTTGCTGGAAGTGAACGCCGGTGAGATTGCCATGGTAGCCACCAATACCCATCGGCTGGCTCTGAAGAAAACGATCCTGCCGGAGTCCGCCGCGACAGCAAAGATGATTATTCCGGGAAAATTGTTGAATGAGATTTATAAGATCCTGAATTTTGATGTGCCGACGGATGTCCGGATTTTCTGGTTAAAAAATCAGGTTGCCTTCTTGTTTGACAATATTTACATCATGTCACGGGTCATCGAAGGACAATTCCCGGATTACAAAAAGGTGATCCCGGCGGAGTTTTCGACCTATTGCATTCTGGACGCCAACGTTCTGTACGAGGCAGTGGAGCGCGTTTCCTTGTTGGCCCGGGATGGGGAATACAATATCATCAAAATCAAATTTACTCCGGAATCTTTGGAGTTGGCCGGAAACAATCCGGATGCGGGCAGCGCCACGGAAAGTCTGGAAATCGCTCCCGAAGGCGAACCGATGGAAATTGCCTTCAACGCGAAATATCTGCTGGATGTTTTACGCATTGCCGGCCTGGGGCAAGTCAAATTTCATCTGAAATCCCCATTGAGTCCGGTGATGTTGAAACTATTGGATGACAGTGAATATACTTATATTTTGACCCCGATCCGGACTAATTGATATGAAACGGGAATTTGCCGAGATCAGCACGGAATGGATTCAACTGGATCAACTGATCAAATGGCTCGGGATTACGGAAACGGGCGGACAGGCCCGTTTCCTCATTGATGACGGACAGGTTGCCGTGAATGGCGTGATTGTTCGGGAACGCCGAAAAAAGATTTTTCCCGGCGATCTTGTATGCATCGACGGCGTGGAATATTCGGTCGTAAAGCAGGCGCCTGACGGCGGGTTATGAATGTAACGCAGATCAAACTGAAAAACTTCCGAAACTATCGGGAGGCTGTGATTGATTTTGTGCCGGGCGTGCAGGTGTTTGTGGGGAAAAATGCCCAGGGCAAAACCAATTTATTGGAAGCCATTTTTTTTGCCGTTTTAAGTAAATCGTTCCGCACTTCGGTGGATGAGGAAATGATCGGCTGGGAGACGGAAGAGAGTCGATTGACGGTTTTGTTCCAGAACCGGATCGCCGGCCATAATTTACAGTTTCTGCTGAAAAAAGGGGAAAAACGCGAAAATTTACTGAACGGGCAACCCGTAAAAAAGCGCGATGTGATCGGCTATTTGAACGCCGTCTTGTTTTCGCCGGAAGATTTGCTTCTGGTAAAAGGGGCTCCGACGGGCCGGCGAAAGTTTTTGGATCTGGAAATTTCCCAGACTCAGCCGGCGTATTATCGAACGTTGCTGAAATATCAGCGGGCCTTGTTCCAGCGGAATGTTTTGTTGAAGCAGATTCAGGAAGGGCAAGCCAAGCGGGCCGTTTTGGATTTGTGGGACGAGCAGATCAGTCCCCTGGCGGAACAGCTGGTGCGGGAGCGGCAGCGAAATATTGGGCGTTTAACGGAAATTGCCGGGCGGATCCATGAAAAAATTACGGCCGGGAGGGAATCGTTTTCCGCCAACTATTGTATCTATGCCGCGGCGGGACGAGAAACGGTTTCTGATTATCCTACCTGGTATAAAGAGGAGTTGAAAAAATCCAGGGAAAAGGATATCCGGCGGGGAACTACCGAATTCGGTCCGCACAAGGATGATATTATTTTCTTGATCAATTCCCGGGACGGAAAAAGTTTTGCTTCACAGGGACAGCAACGGACTGCGGTGTTGTCCCTGAAACTTGCTGAAATTGAACTGATGCATGAAATCATCGGCGAATATCCGATATTGCTGCTGGATGATGTTATGAGCGAATTGGATGAAAAACGCCGCCTGAATCTGATCGAAGAAATCAATGGCAAAGTGCAGACCTTTATTACCGGCACGGAGCGGATTCAGGGCCTTGGTGAATTGAAACCGACGTATTATTGGATTGATTCCGGTGCTGTATTTACAGAGGACGGGAGTCTTGACCAGTGAGTTCCATACAGGAAATCATACAAAAGATTTTGGACAAGTTAGCCGATAAGGATGGATTTAAAAAGGCCTGGATTGAAAAGCACTGGCCGGATCTTGTCGGTTCGGAGGCAAGTCGGCATTCTTTGCCGCAGCGGGTTGAGCGGGCCGTTTTGTTTGTAAATGTCGACAGCTCGGTCTGGAATCAGGAATTGTTCATGCGGCGGCGGCAGTTGTTAGAAAAAATCAATGGCAGTTTTTCACATGTCATTTTGAATGATGTAAAATATCAGATAGGGCATTTTTCATTTTTCCAGGAGCCGCCGAAAGATAAAGGGGAAAAGATTTCCGGATTGATCGATAACCGGATCGGCCAGGAGCAACGGCGGCAGATTGATTTTCAGAATATGGCAGTTTTAGCCGGGCTAAGGAGAAAACGACGCAAAATCTGATTTGAGAGCAGAGTATTTGGGAAAGGGAGAGATGCCGTGTACCTTCACATTGGCAGCGATGTTCTGATCCGGACGGAAGAGCTGATCGCCATTGTTAACCTTAAAGGCGCAACTGACCGGAATTCCATTAATCGGCGATTTTTTGAACAGATTAAGCGGGAGGGGGAAATTGTGGATATCTCCGATCCGCAGGAAAAAAACGCAAAAAGTTTAATTTTGACTACCCAACAACGGGCTTATCTCTCGCCGATCTCTTCGCATACTCTATGTAAGAGGCTTCAAAAATTCGGATTTTTGGAAGGAATGAAAACAATTGATAGAGGATAAAGACACGAATGCGAATGGAAATTATGGCGCCGAACAGATTCAGGTTCTGGAAGGACTGGAAGCTGTCCGAAAAAGGCCTGGGATGTATATTGGCAGTACTTCCGGCAAAGGACTTCATCATTTGGTCTATGAAGTGGTGGATAACAGTATTGATGAAGCATTGGCCGGGTATTGCGATAAAGTCAGTGTAATTATCCATCCGGACAACTCGATTACGGTCATTGACAATGGCCGGGGAATACCGGTGGATATGCATGAAACCGGCAAACCCGCCGTTGAGGTTGTGTTGACCATTTTGCATGCCGGCGGCAAATTTGGCGGCGCCGGCTACAAAGTGTCGGGCGGTCTGCACGGCGTCGGCGNNGAAAAAATGAAGGTGCAGGTTCAGCGGGACGGAAAAATTCATGAAATCAGTTTCGAAAAAGGAAAAACAGTCGAGCCCCTGACCGTGGTGGGCACGACGGAAACAACCGGAACCCGGGTTTGGTTCAAGCCGGATCCGGAAATTTTTGAAGAGCTGGTATTCAGCTTTGATACATTGAAGCATCGGTTGCGGGAACTGGCTTTTTTAAATCGCGGCTTGTCCATTTCGTTGATTGATGAACGGAGCGGCGAGACCAAAGACTATAAATTTGACGGCGGGATTATCTCGTTTGTGGAGCATCTGAACAAAAACAAGGACGTTCTGCATCCGCAGCCCATTTATATCAATGGCGTAAAAGACACGACGGTCGTCGAGGTCGCGATTCAATACAACGACAGTTATCTGGAAAATATGTTCGCGTTCGTCAACAATATCAANNACCCAGGAGGGCGGGACGCACCTCAGCGGCTTCAAATCGGCGCTGACCCGCGCGATCAACGACTATTCCCGCAAGATGAATTTGTTGAAGGATGCGGATGACAACCTGAGCGGCGAGGACGCCCGAGAGGGTTTGACGGCGGTACTCAGCCTGAAGATCCAGGAACCGCAGTTCGAGGGGCAGACCAAGTCGAAGCTGGGAAACAGCGAAGTTCGCGGCATCGTCGATGCGATGGTTTTCGAGAAGCTCAGTGAATTCTTTGAGGAAAACCCGGCGGTAGCCCGCCGGATCATTGAAAAAACCATTTTGGCCGCCCGGGCCCGCGATGCTGCCCGCAAAGCCCGGGAACTGACCCGGCGCAAGAGTGCCCTGGAAATCAGCTCGTTGCCGGGCAAACTCGCCGACTGTTCCATCCGGGATCCATTGCAGACGGAAATTTATCTGGTCGAGGGCGATTCGGCCGGCGGTTCGGCCAAGCAGGGCAGAGATCGTCGATTCCAGGCGATTTTGCCGTTGCGTGGCAAGATTCTGAATGTGGAAAAGGCCCGGATGGATAAAATATTGAACAGCGCAGAGATTCGGGCGATGATTACCGCTTTCGGCAGCGGGATCGGCAGCGATTTCGATCTGGAAAAATCCCGGTATGGCAAAATCATCATCATGACGGATGCCGACGTCGACGGAGCCCATATTCGGACGCTGCTGATGACATTTTTCTATCGTTATATGCAGCCGCTGATCGAAAACGGCCGGGTATTTATCGCTCAGCCGCCCCTGTATCTGGCGAAAAAGGGCAAGGAACACTGGTATTTGTACAATGATGCGGCCCTGGAAGAGTTATTCCGGAAAATCGGCAAAGACGATATTACTCTTCAGCGCTATAAAGGCCTCGGCGAAATGAATCCGGAACAGTTGTGGGAAACGACGATGAATCCGGAGGAACGGACATTGCTGCAAGTCACAATGGAGGATGCGATGACCGCCGATGAAATCTTCTCGGTCCTGATGGGCGACAAGGTCGAGCCGCGACGACAATTCATTGAAGATAATGCTCACCTGGTCAGAAATCTGGATATTTGAGGGTAAATGGATAGCATAGCGTCGAGGGGATGAATTGATGGAAATTAATCACGGCAAAATACAACCGGTCCGCATCGAAGATGAGATGCAAAAATCATATATCGACTACGCGATGAGCGTCATTGTCAGCCGGGCGCTGCCGGATGTCCGCGACGGACTGAAACCGGTGCACCGGCGGATCCTGTACGCGATGCACGAAGCCGGCATGACGGCGAACAAGCCTTACAAGAAATCGGCCCGTATCGTCGGCGAAGTCCTCGGTAAATACCACCCGCATGGAGACTCCTCCGTATACGACGCCACGGTGCGGATGGCGCAGGATTTTTCCTCCCGGTACATGATGGTCGACGGCCACGGCAACTTCGGTTCGGTGGACGGCGATTCCGCCGCGGCCATGCGCTACACCGAAGTCCGGATGGCGAAGATCGCCGAAGAGATGTTGGCTGACATTGAGAAGAACACGGTCGATTTTGTTCCGAACTACGATGAATCTTTGGAAGAGCCCTCGGTATTGCCCGCCAGAGTGCCCAATCTGCTGATCAACGGCGCGACCGGCATTGCCGTCGGCATGGCGACGAACATTCCGCCGCATAACCTGGGCGAAGTCGTCGACGGCCTGGTTAAAATGATCGATAACCCGGAAGTTTCCCTGGAAGAGTTGATTGAAGTCATTCCTGGACCGGACTTTCCGACCGGCGCCCTGATCATGGGCCGCGACGGGATTCGTTCCGCCTATGCCACGGGCCGGGGCGCGATCCGCATGCGGGCCTGCGCGCGCATCGAGCGGATGAGCAACGGCAAACAGCGGATTCTGGTCACCGAACTGCCGTATCAGGTGAATAAGGCCCGGCTCATTGAAACGATTGCCGATTTGGTCCGGAATAAAACCATCGAAGGACTGACCGACCTGCGCGATGAAAGCGACCGCACCGGGATGCGGGTCGTGATGGAGGTCCGCCGGGATACGAATCCGGAAGTTCTGCTGAATCAGCTCTACAAACATACCCAGCTGCAGGAAACCTTCGGCGTCAACATGCTGGCGCTGGTGAACGGGCGGCCCCGAACGCTCGGTTTGAAGGAAATCCTGTATCAATATCTGGAACACCAGAAAGTGATCATCGTCCGGCGGACGCAATTCGATCTGAAGAAAGCGCGGGACCGGGCCCACATCCTGGAAGGTCTCCGCATTGCCCTGGATCATCTGGATTCGGTCATCAACACAATCCGGGAAGCGCAGACCGTGGACATCGCCCGGACCAACCTCATGGAAATCTTTACGCTGTCCGAGCGGCAGGCGCAGGCGATCCTCGATCTGCGACTCCACCGCCTGACCGGCCTGGAACGGGAAAAAATCGACAAGGATTATTTCGACACGATGCAGCTGATCGAGTATCTCGAATCGGTGCTGGCGGATGAACATAAAGTGTTCGGCATTATCCGCGAAGACCTGTTGGAAATGAAGAAACGGTTCGGCGACAAACGACGGACGCAGATCATCGGCGAGGTTCAGGATTTGTCACGGGAAGATCTGATCGCCGAAGAGGATATCGTGATCACCATCACCCACTCCGGGTATGTAAAGCGGCAGCCCATCGACACCTACCGCGCCCAGAAACGGGGCGGCCGGGGGATTCAGGGCGCCGGGACCAAGGAGGAGGATTTCGTCGAGCACCTGTTCACGGCGACGACCCACCATCAGGTGTTCTTCTTCACGACCCGCGGCCGGGTATTCGTCATTAAAGGCTACGAACTGCCGGAAGCCGGCCGGACCGCCCGCGGAACCGCCATCATCAACCTGCTGTCGCTGCAGCCGGAAGAAAAAATCACGGCGGTGATCCCGATTCGGGAGATCACGGAAGGGTTCTATCTGTTCATGGGAACCAAAAACGGCATTGTGAAAAAGACCGACCTGATGGAATTCGAAACAGTCCGCAAAAACGGCCTGATCGCCATCGTGCTCGATGACAACGACGAATTGATCGGCGTCAAGCTGACCGACGGCAATCAGCAGATCATCCTGGGAACCCGCGACGGGATGGCCATCAACTTCTCCGAACAGGATGTCCGTTCGATGGGCCGGTCCACCCGCGGCGTCAAAGGGATCAATCTGCAGGAAATGGATTTCATCGTCGGCATGGATACCATGGATCCGAAAGGGCAGGTGCTCGTGGTTTCGGAACTGGGCTTCGGCAAGCGTACCGCCGTCGATCAGTATCGGATGCAGAGCCGTGGCGGCAAGGGCCTGATCAACCTGAAGGTAACGGAAAAAACCGGCGCGGTGGTCGGCCTGCGGGTCGTCCGGCCGGAGCAGGACTTGTTGCTGATCAACAACGACGGCATCATTATCCGGATGGATGTCGGCCAGATCCGGGTGATCGGCCGCAACACCCAAGGGGTGGCCTTGATGCGTACAGAGGAAAACCAGCGGATCGTGGCCCTGGCCATGGTGGACAAAGCCGCGGATGATGGGGATAAACCGGCGACGGTCGTTGCACCGTTGAACTCGGATATGTAAGTATGTGTAAGTAGACGAATTATTTTGACGATTCATTGACAACCCTTTTAAACTATGGTATTATTAAAACCCCAAGAGGGGTACCGACGAAGGAAGTCGCAGCAACGACTTCCTTCTGTCGACAAAAAGATGAAATCCTGAAAAATAGGTGTTGACAGGCCCTAAGGGGTGTGTT
>DCTI01000116.1:9695-16861 GCA_002329525.1 Negativicutes bacterium UBA1444 | reverse complement strand
AGTGATCTCCGGTCCGCCGCCATGCACAATCGCCAGCCGGACGCCGGCGCGCGACAGGTCGGCGATATCCTGGGCGACAGCCTGCTTCAGGGAGTCATCCAGCATGGCGTTGCCGCCGTATTTGACGACTACCGTCCGTCCCCGCCAGCTGTTGAGTTCCGCCGCGCCGCTCATGTCGTGTATTCCCCGTTGATCTTGATATATTCGTAGGACATGTCGCAGGTATAGATCGTCGTGCCCGCAGTGCCAACCCCCAGATCAATGACCACCTTGATTTCCCGCTCGGCCATGACCGATCGCAGGGCTTTTTCCTCGAATTTCGCTCCCAGTCCGCCGTCGACGATCTGCACGCCGCCGATGGCCAGCGTCGTTTTCAGGGGATCCAGTTCGGCGCCGGAGTAGCCGGCCGCGCACAGAATCCGCCCCCAGTTGGGATCTTGGCCGAAGAACGCTGTTTTGACGAGCGGCGAGTTGGCGATCGCCATCCCCGCCTTCCGCGCATCCGCATCATTAGCGGCACCCTTGACTTCGATTTCGATGAATTTCGTCGCGCCCTCGCCGTCGCGCGCCACTTTTTTGGCCAGATTCAGCGCCGCCGCCCGCAGGGCCGCCGCAAACTCCGTGTATTCCGGTCCTTCCAGACTGGTGATCTGCGGATTGGCGGCCATACCATTGGCGAGCACCACCAACATGTCATTCGTGCTCATGTCGCCGTCCACCGTGATCCGGTTGAAAGATGCGTCCACGGCTTCGGTAAGCGCCGCTTGCAGCACCTCGGGCGCCACGGCCGCATCCGTGGTGATCAGGGCCAGCGTCGTCGCCATATTGGGGCAGATCATGCCTGCCCCCTTGGCCATGCCGCCGAAACGAACGGCAACGCCGCCCAGTTCCGTCACGTAGCCGCAGGTCTTGACAAAGGTGTCGGTGGTCATGATGGCCTGCGAAGCCTTTTCGCCGCCAAACTCCGAAAGCTCGGCCACCGCCTGGCGAACGCCGGCGGATAGCTTTTCCATGGGCAGCGGCACACCGATCACACCAGTGGAGCCAACCACAACCGCTTCCGGGGCGATGTCCAGCAGGGACGCCACTTGCTTCGCGGTATTTTTGGCATCGGCCAGCCCCTGATCACCCGTGCAGGCGTTGGCGCAACCGGCGTTCAAAATGACCGCCCGGCCTGATACGTTTTGCATGGCGGCGCGGGAGACGATGACGGGAGCGGCCGGAAACCGGTTCGTCGTAAAGCGGCCGGCCCAATTGGCCTCCACCGTGCTGAAAATCAGCGCCACATCTTCCTTGCCATTTTTTTTGATACCAGCCTTGACGCCGGCCGCCTTGAATCCCCGTGGGAACGTGATCCCGCCGGCAACTTCCTTCAACAAATCGTTCAAGCCTCCTCCGTCATGGATACAGCGGCGCCTGGTTCAGGCCCGCCTTTTCGTCGATTCCAAACATTACGTTCATATTTTGCACTGCCTGGCCGGCCGCGCCCTTGACCAGATTGTCGAGCGCCGACACCACGATGACCCGGTTGGTCCGGGCGTCGATATGCCAGGCAATATCGCAGAAATTGGAGCCGCGGGTATTTTTGGTGGCCGGATAGCCGCCGCGGCCGAGCAACCGGATGAAGTATTCACCGCCGTAAGCTTTCTGGAACGCCTGGTCGACCTGCTCCGCCGTGACACCGCTGTTCAGGCTGGCATAGCACGTGGCCAGGATGCCGCGGGGCATCGGGATCAGATGCGGGGTGAAGTTGATGGTGATCGCCTCACCCGCCGCTGCCGACAAGGCCTGTTCGATCTCGGGCGTATGCCGGTGATTGGCAATGCCGTATGCCTGAACATTTTCAAAGGCCTCGCAGATCAAATACATCGTTTCCGCCTTGCGGCCGGCACCGGACACGCCGCTCTTCGCGTCCACAATCAAGGTACGCCGGTCCACCAGGTCGTTTTGCACCAACGGCGTCAACGCCAGAATCGATGCTGTTGTATAACAGCCGGGGTTCGCCACGATCCGGGCCGATTTCACCTGCTCGCGCCTCAGCTCCGTCAATCCGTAAACCGCCTGCGAGTTGGCATGAACATGCTTCAGTTTGTACCATTGTTCATACACGGAAGTATCCGCAAACCGATAATCAGCGCCCATGTCGATCAGTCTGGCGCCGGCCCGGGTCACCTGCTCGCCGATCGCCATCGCGTGGCCATGGGGCAGACAGGCAAAGACGACATCGCTGCTTGAGGCTATATGTTCGACTTCCTTGATGGAAATCATCGTATCATGATAAAATTGGGTCAAATGCGGATAAGTCTGCGCAATCGGCGCCCCCGTCTGATTCTCGGACGTCAGGTACTGAACCTGGGCCTGGGGATGATTCGCAAGAATCCGCAGCAATTCCTCGCCGGTATAGCCTGTGGCGCCCAAAATACTAAATTTCATTTGCACCGCCTCCATTCGTTGCTGATTATTATACACCACTCGTGTATTTTTTTGCAACACTTTTGAGGCACATTGAATATTTTATTCAACATCAATGGTAGCGGACGACTTCAAACCGGTACAGCTCAATGCCTGCATCGGGATGGAGCCCCGCCTTCCGGCAGGCGATGGCCACTTGGTCCGCAGCGGTATCGATCCCCTCCAGATCCGGCAGTAGTACGCCGGACCGACCGCCATGGCGCACAATCACGCCATAGCGTCTGGGATCGAGTTTATCCAGGGAATCAACCCGCTCCGGATTGCCCAGGATGTCGACCGATACTTCGAGCTCCGCCAGTTCCGCCGGCTCAACCGGCTCGAAACGCGGGTCTTCGGTGGCCGCGCTGACGGCATTGCGGATGATTTCCCGTGCGACATCCGTCTGGGTCGGCAGAATCGTGCCGATGCAGCCGCGCAATTGTCCGTGCTTTTTCAACGACACAAACGCGCCGGCCCGTTTCGCCGCATCCGCTGGCAACGGGCTGGCTGGCTGCGGCAGCATCTGGGAATGTTGCAGAAAATAGCGGAGGCTTTCCTTCGCGAGTTGCACCGGCCAGCTTTCCTCACGGTTCATGCGAGTTCCCCTCCTTGGCCTTACGCCTATTTTTCGCGATAAACGTGGCAACGCCATAGCCAACGCCGAAGGGTCCTTCGTAGGACAGGATCGTCGCTTCCGCATCCATCCCGTCCATGGTTCCCATTAGGAAGAAGATGGGACGGAGACCGCACTCTCCGGCTTCCTCCACCAAATCCGGCGCCAGCGTGAACATGGATTTGACGTCCATGGCCTGCAGCAGCTGAATGATCCGTTCGTCAAACACCCGGCCTTGCGGGCTATACCCGGCAGGTGCTCCGGGGATCAGCCGATGGGACAAGTCGCCCGAGGCAACGACCGCCACTTTCTGCCGGGTTGTCTCAATCGCCCCCTGGACCGCCTTGCCGAAGGCGTACATCTCCGGATAGTTCAAGAATCCCACGGACAGATGGACCACCTGTCCCCGGAACCCCGCCTTGTTCAGATAATACAGCGGAATGACCGCGCCATGGTCCAATTGCAGGGAAAAGCGGTATTGCTGGGATAGCGGTTCATCCAAAATCGCCAGGCTGACGCCCAGCCGTTCGGACTGTTTGATGATGTTCTGCGCCAGCAGACTGTTGGTTTCAAAAGAAACAGCGACTTCCGGCGCCCCGAAGTTCGCCAGGTTTCCGCGTAAAACCGGAGAAACGTTGATCCCCACGGCATCTTTGNNGAATGCGGGCCCATGCGGCGTTATAATAACAATCGTGGTTGGATTTTGCCGCACCAGGAACTGTGCCGCCGCTTCCGCGGCCTGCACGCTTTTTTGGACTCGGCCGGATTCCGCTCCTCCCACTTCGGAAAGCATGATGGGCGGATGCGGAAACAAAGCGCAACCGGCCAAATGTGTCACGGTCATCGCCCCCTCGTTTCCGTTCTGACTTGCTTTTTCCACAGCCCCGGCAGTAAATCCTGCTATTCCGGCTGGGAATCATAAATTTTCGGAGGACTGCATGCGTTTTATGAAATGGTTCCTGCTTTTATGTCTGATCGGCGGCTTATATTTCGGCTGGAACGGCTCGGGCGGAGAAAACCCGCTGCCGGCTTACCTGCAAAAAGCCAAATTCGCCGTCTCCTTTCGCGGCTATGTCGACGGCAAACTGGACCGGCAGAACTTTGTCTCCCTGTCGCAGGTTCCCCTCAACTTCCAACAGGCTCTGATTGCCGTGGAAGACAATCGGTTCCACCGGCACGGCGGGATCGACATGGAAGCGGTTTTCCGGGCCGTGCTCGTGAACCTGCAATCCGGCGAGTTAAAGGAAGGCGGCAGCACGATCACACAGCAGTTGACGAAAAATCTGTTTTTGTCCCAGGATCGGACCTGGAGCCGCAAGGCCCTGGAAATTCCGCTCACCTGGCTGATGGAATGGCAATTCTCTAAATCGGAAATCCTGGAGATGTACGTCAACACGATTTATTTTGGTTCAGGCGCCTATGGAATCGGCGAAGCCGCCAAAACCTATTTCGGCAAGCCCCCCCGCGACCTCACGCTGGCCGAAGCGTCGCTCATCGCCGGTCTGCCGGCCGCCCCTTCGGTCTATTCCCCCCTGGTCAACCTCGAGATGGCCCAGCAGCGCCAACGAATCGTTTTGGCGGCTATGGTCAAGTACGGTTACATCACGGAGCAGCAGGCAAACGAAGCCCGGACTGCGCCGCTGCGGTTCACCCATTGAGGTGAACCCGGACCGGCATTCCGGATTCGTTTTTTTTGCATTTTGAATGGCGCGAGTAAGGCCCGGACAGGTTAATGCCTGCCGGGCCTCAGTTTGTCCGTATGGTATTTTCCTATTTGCCGGATTTCTTCTTGTCGCCCGGCTTGGTCGGTGACGCCGCCGGTTTGGAATTCGGCACAAAGAAGTTTCGGATCTCTTGCCATTCCCCGTTCAGGTTGTCCTTGAGCACCGACAGATAGGTCCGCTCAATGGTAAATTCCCGGATATACGTATTCGCATCGATGTATTTGGCGTCTTTGATCAGGCGGCCTTCATCCTGAACATTGAAGGCCAGCAGCGTGAAATATCCTTTGCGGCTACCGCCGAGATCGGTTTTCACGGCCACTCCCATCGAAACCGGCGAATTTTTCTCCATCAGGTTGCGACTCAGCTCCTTGTAGGTGGCAAATGCCACGGAGTCGGCCGAAGAAACCAGCGGATAGAGTTCCGGGAACATCTTCTGGAAATCCTTGATCTGGAAAGGCATATCCGGTGTGAAACGCTGCATCCTTACGAAGGAACCGGGTTTGTCGCCTTCATATTTCACATCCATGCCGATGCCGATGTCGTCCCGCCGGAACCGGTAAGTGAAAGTATCGGCCTGGGCCTTTTTATAACCGCTTTTTTCCCACTGTTCCTTGGTCCAGGGTTGGTTGTCGGTGTCGATAACCAACCGGTAGTCGCCGTACTGCTGGCCGATGGTTTCCCGCGTATCGCCCAGGCCGGCAAATGCCGGAGTTCCGGTCAACAGAATGCACAGCGCCAGGCCGGCCAGAATCATTTTCTTCATCTTTCATTCCCCCTGCTGCAATGACCCTTTGTTGAGTCTTTCACAAAATTTCGGTATTGATTATATTAGACCTGACAAGCCGGGAATCCTGCACAAAAACAAAACCCGGAAAATACTTTTCCGGGTTTTGAAACTGCCAATTAACGTTTCGAGTACTGGGAAGCTTTACGGGCTTTCTTGAGGCCGTATTTGCGACGTTCCTTCTCACGCGGGTCACGAGTCAGGAAGCCGGCTTTCTTGAGCGCCGGGCGATATTCGCTGTCCACGCGGAGCAAGGCGCGGGCGATGCCGTGACGCACTGCGCCGGCCTGGCCGGAAAATCCGCCGCCGTCCACGCGGGCCAAAACATCGTATTTAGCCAGAGTATCGGTCAGGTTCAACGGTTGTTTGATCACCAGTTGAAGTGTCTGCAGACCGAAATACTCCTCATAGGCATGCCCATTGATCAAAATTTTACCGGTTCCCGGCACCAAACGAACCCGGGCAGTGGAAGTCTTGCGCCGGCCCGTCGCGTAATAAATAACCGGAGTCTTTGCCATCAACTGTTCCTCCTCACCAATCGCTATCGCACATTAATTTCAAGGACTTCGGGTTGCTGCGCTGCATGAGGATGCTCCGCGCCGGCATAGACCTTGAGTTTTCTGTACATATCCGCACCCAACCGATTTTTGGGCAGCATGCCCTTAACGGCCATTTCCATGGCCCGTTCGGGGCGGGTCGCCAACAGTTTACCGGCGACGGTGAACTTGGCGCCGCTCTGATATCCGGAGTGACGGAAATAGAGTTTCTGTGTCGCTTTATTGCCAGTCAGCACGACCTGGGCGGCGTTGATCACGATGACATGATCCCCGGTATCCATGTGGGGTGTAAAAATAGGTTTATGTTTGCCACGCAGGACCTTCGCCACTTCCGCAGCAACCCGGCCAAGCGCTTTACCGGCGGCGTCGACGACATACCATTTGCGCTCGACGTCTGCGGCTTTTGCCATAAATGTATCCATCAGGGCTCCTCCTCGTTAAAACATGTTCCAGGGGTTGCGACACATCAAAGCTCCGGGGCTAGTGGATACTCTGACAAATCTCGCATAGTTCATTTTATTTGAAGTCAGGGGGGTTGTCAAGGTTTTTTGCAGGCTTTTCATAGAATACTTCCTTCAGATACAATCCGTTCGGTGGGGCCGTAGCCCCCGCCTGTTTGCGGTCCCGGCCGGCAAAAATGGCCGCGAAGTCTGCCAGGGATATTTTCCCGGCGCCAACCTCCGTAACCGTGCCGACAATGTTGCGAACCATGTGATACAAAAATCCGTTGCCGTGAAACTGAAATTCCAGTTGCTCCTCCTGCCGGACGCATTGGGCCGCATAAAGCGTCCGCACCGGATTTCGGGCGGAGCTGCCGGTGGCCTGGAACGCGCCGAAATGATTTTCCCCCACCAGCATTGCCAGTGCCTGGTTGATAAGGCCGTCGTCCAGTGCCCGCTCCACCTGCCAGACATAATTGCGCATGATCGGATCCGGGTGCGGCGAGTTCAAAATCCGGTAAAGATAGATTTTTCCGGTCGCCGAAAAACGGGCATGAAAGTCCGACGGCACCGCCGCCGCGGACAGGACTGCAATAT
>DCTI01000116.1:0-9631 GCA_002329525.1 Negativicutes bacterium UBA1444 | reverse complement strand
AAGGCGGAGAGTTTTTCTTCCAGAACCTGCTGCACCGTCAAAGCGTTCAATTGCCGCTGAAAACCGTGGTAGCCGCTGCCGTCATAGGCGACGGTCAGCTTGAGATTGCGGCGGCTGTCCCCGGCTGGCTTCATCCCCATTTCAACCAGCCCAGAGCTGCCAACAGTCCGGCACACAGCAGCACGGCGACCAGATCGCGCAGCCCAAAGTGCAGTTCCTTCATGCGGGTCCGGTGTTCGCCACCCCGATAGCAGCGGGCTTCCATCGCCNNAAACGCGCTGATAAACAGGGGAACCAGCAACGGAACCATGTTCTGGCCGCGCTTCAGGAGATTACCGGACGAAAAGTCGGCACCGCGCGCCATCTGCGCTTTCATGATTCGGTCCGCCTCTTCCAGCAGAGTCGGCACAAACCGCAGGGCAATCGTCATCATCATGGCCAGTTCATGAACCGGCGCCTTGACGTATTTGAGCGGCGCCAGGAGACGCTCCACCGCATCTGTCAGGGCGATAGGCGAAGTGGTGAACGTCAGCAGCGAGGACATCAGGATCAGAAACACCAGCCGGGCCGACATCTGAACAGCCTGCCGCACCCCTTCCTGCGTGATGCTAAGCGGCCCGACAGTCAGCCAGGGCGTTCCCGGTGTCATCAAGACATGGATCCCCGCCGTGAGCAACAGAATGATCCATAAAGGTTTAATGGATCGCAGCATAATTTTCGCCGGAATTCCGGAAACCGCCGTCGACAGGCACAGAAACAGGCCCAACAGCAAATAACCCTGATAATCGGCGGCCAGAAAAATGCTGCCGATAAAGACAAGTGTCAACACAATTTTGCTGCGCGGGTCCAGTTTATGGACGAAGGAATTCCCCGGGAAATACTGTCCCAGCATGATATCCGTCAACATGATGAAGCCCTCTTGTCTGTGAGTTCAGACTGAATCGCCGCGGCAACGGCATCCGCCGTCAGCAACGTATCATCCAGCGTCATTCCCCGGGTCTGGAGAAACCGGAGCAGTTCGGTCATGTAAGGCAGACTGATTCCAAAATCATGAAGCGGCAACGCCGAATCATGAAATAGCGCCGCCGGTGTTCCGTCGAACTCGATCCGTCCCCGGTTCATCACCAGCAGTCGTTTCGCGAGGCGGGCCACATCCTCCATATTGTGGGTAACGAGGATCACCGCCATGCCGGTACTATGATACAATTGCAGAATCTGTTCAAAGATCTCATCCCGTCCGCGAGGATCCAAACCTGCCGACGGTTCATCCAAAACCAGATATTCCGGTTGCAGTGCGATTACGCCGGCAATGGCCACCCGCCGCATCTGCCCGCCGCTCAGACGAAAAGGGGACCGCGTGGCGAATTCCGAAGGCGGCAGCGCCACCCGCTCCATAGCCGATTCCACTCGCTGCGCCACTTCATCGGCGCTCAATCCCAGATTACGCGGACCGAATGCGACATCATCAAAAATGGTTTCTTCAAACAGCTGATGCTCCGGGTACTGGAACACCATGCCCACTCTCTGCCGAACCCGCTTGCTGTCTGTCGACTTGTCCCGCAGATTCATGCCATCGACGGAAACGGTTCCTGACGTTGGCAGCAACAACCCGTTCAGATGCTGAACCAAGGTCGATTTTCCGGATCCGGTGTGGCCGATGACACCCAAAAATTCGCCTGGGGCAATGGTCAGGCTGATATTGCGGAGCGCTTCCCTTTGGTAGGGAGTGTCCGGCATGTATGTGTAGGTTACATTTTCCAGAACTATCGACATACCGCCGTCGCCAATCCTTCGTTCGTAGTGATTCCCGACGGCAGGTCCAACCCCCGGCGCCGCAGTTGAGCCGCAACATCCGCCGCCACCGGCACATCCAGTCCCAATCCCCGGATCTTATCCACGTCCTGGAAGACTTCTCCCGGCGTGCCGTCCAGAATGATCTGGCCCGCATCCATGACAACGACGCGGCCGGCGGCCACAGCCTCTTCCATAAAATGCGTGATATATACGACAGTAATGCCTTCCTCGCGGTGCAAACGGCAAACTGCGTCCAGCACTTCCGCTCGGCCAACGGGGTCGAGCATGGCGGTGGGTTCGTCCAAAACCAGACAACGCGGTTGCATAGCCAACACGCCGGCGATCGCAACCCGCTGCTTTTGGCCGCCGGACAGCAAATGAGGTCCATGCAGCCGATACTCCGTCATTCCCACCATGGCCAGGGCCTCATCCACGCGCCGGCGGATCTCGGCCGGCGGCAAGCCCAGGTTCTCTGGCCCAAAGGCCACATCTTCCTCCACAATGGATGCGACAATTTGATTGTCCGGGTTCTGAAACACCATGCCCACCCGTTGGCGAATGTCCCAGATTCGGCCGGAATCTTTGGTATCAATCCCGTCAATGATGCAAGTTCCCGAGCCGGGAATCAGCAGTGCATTCAAATGCTTGGCCAGTGTCGATTTNNCCGGATCCATTGCGGCCAATAACCGCCACGAATTCGCCGGCGGCGATTTCCAGACTTACATGGTCCAAGGCCCACAATTCTTCATCGTTCTCATTCCGGTAGGCATGACATACATTGTTTATTTGCAGCATTATTGCGACCCCACGCATCCTTCCCAGCGACCTAAAAAGAAAGGCGACCCTTGCGGTCGCCCTAAAGCCCTTTACACCAGTTCCAGTATCGCCATCAGCGCCGCGTCACCTTGGCGGGGCCCCAGTTTCAGAACCCGGGTATAGCCGCCCTGCCGTTCTTTGTACTTCGGTGCAATTGTGTCGAACAATTTCCGGACCACGGCTTCGTCCGTCATGAACGCCAGCGCCTGGCGCCGGGCGTGCAGATCGCCGCGTTTGGCCAGCGTAATCATTTCATCGGCCAGCCCGCTGACTTCTTTTGCCTTTGCTTCAGTCGTCTCGATCCGCTCTTTGTCAAACAGAGCGGTGACAACGTCGCGCAGCATAGCTTTACGGGCGCTTGAATCCCGTCCGAACTTTCTGTAAGCCATTCTCCACCCTCCTTACTCAGTCTTCTTCTTCCCGCATGGAAACGCCGATATCGATCAACTTCTTCTTGACTTCATCCAATGATTTCCGCCCAAGATTCCGGACTTTCATCATTTCATCCTCGGTTTTCTGGGCTAGGTCCGACACGTAATTGATACCGGCGCGCTTGAGACAATTGTAAGAACGCACCGACAAGTCCAATTCCTCGATCGTCATCTCGCCGGGATTTTTGTTGCCGACGGGAGCTTCCACCACGCCAACGACAGGCAAGTCGCCGGTCAAACGAAAAATCGACAACGATTCCTGCAATATTTCCGCAGCCTTGCCCAGCGCCTCATCCGGCCGAATACTGCCATCGGTCCAAATTTCCAGCGTCAGCTTGTCATAGTCGGTTCGATTGCCGACCCGGGTGTCCTCAACAATAAAATTCACTTTCAGAACCGGAGAAAAAATCGAGTCGACAGGAATAATGCCAATCACATGATCCGCCTTTTTGTTTTTATCGGCGGAAACATACCCTTTTCCCTGTTCAACCGTTATTTCCATCCGCAGGGAAAATCCCTCTTCCACGGTAGCCAGATGCAGGTCCGGATTCAGGATGTCCAGATCNNCGATGTCACCCGCGGTTACTTCGCCACCGCCTTCAAACTCGACGCGCATGGTGTGGGTATCATCGGAATGGGATTTGAGGCACAGTTCCTTCAGGTTAAGAATAATATCCGTTACATCTTCGCGGACTCCCGGAATAGTGGAAAATTCGTGGAGAACACCTTCGATTTTCACGGAGGTGACAGCGGAACCTTCCAGGGAGGACAGCAAAACCCGACGCAAACTATTGCCAAGGGTAGTGCCATAACCGCGCTCCAATGGTTCGCACACAAATTTGCCGTACCGATAGTCCGCGCTTAACTCCACAGTTTCAAGTTTTGTTTCATTCATCCTTCAAAAGCCCCCTCTCTGCACAAGCTATATTTGATCATCAGTCGAGGGTGGTCATTACCGCGAATACAATTCGACGATGAGGTGCTCCTGAATGGAAACATCCATTTCCTCGCGACTGGGATAGCGAACCAGCGATCCGCTCAGATCATTGACGACGACATTCAGCCATGTCGGAATCGTCTTGTGCGGCAATTCCTGGGCAATTCCCTGAATCAACGGGGATTCCTTGCTCTTTTCGCAAACTTTGATCACTTCGCCGCTACGAACGAGGTACGAAGGAATATCGACGCGACGGCCGCCAACTTCGAAATGACCATGCATAACCAATTGACGAGCCTGAGTGCGGCTCGACGCAAATCCCATCCGATAGACGAGATTATCCAGACGCCGTTCCAGCAGTACCAATAAATTTTCACCGGTAATTCCCTTTTGGCGTTCCGCCTTCTCAAAATAGCTGCGGAATTGGCGTTCCAATACGCCATAAATCCGACGGGCCTTTTGCTTTTCCCGGAGCTGCAGGCCATATTCGGAAACTTTCTTGCGTCCCTGTCCCTGACCATGTTGTCCAGGCGCATAGCCACGACGGGAAAAAGCGCATTTGTCGCTATAGCAGCGCTCGCCTTTCAAAAACAATTTGACGCCTTCGCGGCGGCATTGCCGGCAAACCGGACCTACATATTTCGCCATTGCTTTTCAACTCCTCCCGTAATGACTATACTCTTCTGCGCTTTGGCGGCCTGCAGCCATTATGCGGAACGGGAGTGACATCTTTGATCATGTTCACTTCGAGCCCAGCTGCCTGCAAAGAACGGATCGCGGCTTCGCGCCCCGCTCCGGGTCCCTTAACATATACTTCGACCTGTTTCATGCCATGATCCATGGCGGCTTTCGCTGCAGTTTCCGCCGCCATCTGCGCGGCAAACGGGGTGCTCTTGCGCGATCCCTTGAAACCCTGGATCCCGGCGCTCGACCAGGAAATGGCATTGCCGCGGGTATCCGTAATCGTTACCAATGTGTTATTAAAGGTGGAACGAATATGTGCCACACCGGATTCAATATTTTTCCGTTCCCGCTTCTTCGGCCTGACAACTTTTTTGGTAGCCAATCTTCTATCCCTCCCTCTTACGCTTTGCTGCGCTTCGCACCGACCGTCTTACGCGGTCCCTTGCGAGTACGAGCGTTGGTTTTTGTCCGTTGTCCGCGCACCGGCAGACCCTGACGATGACGACGACCGCGATAGGACCCAATTTCAATCAGCCGCTTGATATTGAGCGATTCTTCACGGCGCAGGTCGCCTTCGACTTTATAGCCCTTGTCAATGACCTCACGAAGTTTTGCGACTTCCTCTTCGGTCAAATCACGCACGCGGGTATCCGGGTTGACGCCGGTCGTTTGAATGATTTCCCGGGAGAGTGTGAGTCCAATCCCATAAATGTATGTCAAAGCTATCTCGACTCGTTTGTCACGCGGTAAATCCACACTTGCAATACGTGCCATGGTTAATCATACACCCCCTTATCCTTGTTTCTGCTTATGTTTGGGATTCTCGCAAATAATCATGACGACTCCTTTGCGTTTTATCACCTTACATTTTTCACAGATCGGCTTAACTGACGGCCTCACCTTCATGATGTTCAAATCCTCCTTTATGCTTTGGCTGCCGAATATTCATCCTCTATTTGAAACGGTAGGTTATGCGTCCGCGCTTCAGATCGTACGGCGTCAATTCGACCGTGACCCGATCACCCGGCAGAATCCGGATAAAATGCATCCGAATCTTGCCAGACACATGAGCCAACACAACGTGCCCATTTTCTAATTGTACCTGAAACATCGCATTTGGTAAAGCCTCAATTACTTTACCTTCCACTTCAATGACATCCTGTTTGGACACGTGATCCCTCCTCGTCCGCTAACGACAACTCATGGTGACATCGGCTATGGCAGCGTCAAGATTATCGGTTCTCCATCCGTCACGGCGACTGTGTGTTCGAAGTGCGCCGAATACTTTCCGTCAGCAGTGACAACCGTCCAGTCATCCGCCAGCACTTCGACGTCCGGAGTCCCTAAATTGATCATCGGTTCAATCGCCAATGTCATTCCGTTTTTAAGCAAAGGACCCCGACCCGGCGGCCCGTAATTAGGGATTTGAGGGTCTTCATGCATCCTCTGGCCAATGCCATGACCCACATAATCACGAACCACGCCATATCCGTGAGACTCGGCATGAAGTTGAACCGCATGGGATATGTCTGATAACCGGTTTCCTTTGATTGCCTGTTCAATTCCCTTGTAAAGAGATTCTTCGGTAACTTTCAGCAACTTCTCCAGTTCTGAGTCTACCTCACCAACCGCCACCGTGATGGCGGCATCGCCATAATAACGGTTGAGTTTGGTTCCAACATCCAGACTAACGATATCGCCGTTTTTTAGTTGCCGGGAACTCGGTATTCCGTGGACAACCTGTTCATTGACCGAAGTACATATATTGGCCGGAAAGCCGCCATACCCCTTGAATGCCGGAATGGCTCCAGCATGGCGGATGTAATGGTCGGCGATGCGATCCAATTCAAGGGTAGTGACGCCGGGGACAATAGCTTTCTTTAATTCCAGCAAGGTCTGCCCGACAATTTTGCCGGCATCCCGCATATAGTCAATTTCCCGTTCCGTTTTCAACACAATCATGGTTCTTCGCCCGTCAGGCTGACGATAATATCGCGGAACACAGTATCGGCTGGCTGGGCGCCATTAATCTCAGTATAGAGATCCCGGTCCAGATAGTACTGGATCAAGGGCTGGGTTTGTCGTCGGTAGACTTCCAACCGTTCACGTACTGTTTTTTCCTGATCATCAGCCCGTTGATAAAGTTCGCCGCCGCAGCGGTCGCAAATTCCAGGTTTTACAGGCGGTCTGAATTCCATATGGTAGGTGGAACCGCATGACTGGCAGATCCGGCGTCCGGTCAAGCGGGGGATCAAATCTTCGTCAGGAACGACGATGTTGACGACCCGATTGNNGGCCAGCATCTGGTCCAGAGCGTGGGCCTGTTGGAGCGTCCGGGGAAAACCGTCCAAGATAAAACCGCCCAGGCAATCCGATTTGGCCAGTCTTTCCCGGGTGATGCCGACCGTTACCTGATCCGGCACCAGTGCCCCCACGTCCATGTACCGCTTGGCCTCCAACCCCAGGGGAGTTCTTTCCTGCAGAGCTCCCCGGAAAATGTCGCCAGTGGACACATGAGGAATATCATAGCGTTCAACAAGTTTTGCCGCCTGAGTCCCTTTGCCGGCGCCTGGCGGCCCCATCAACAAGAGATACACGAACTGTCATCCCCTTACTTCANNAGCCCTGGTAATGCCGCATCAAAATCAGCGATTCAATTTGTTTCATCGTATCGAGAGCGACACCGACAACAATCAGCAATGCAGTCCCGCCGAAATATACCCCCTCAATACGGGTTACCAGAACAACGAAGTTCGGCAGGATGGCAATGAGTGAAAGGAACAGGGCCCCAGCCAGTGTAATCCGGGTGACAATTCGATCCAGATAGTCCGCGGTCGGTTTACCAGGTCGAAGTCCGGGAATGAAGCCCCCGTATTTTTTCATGTTATCGGCCATATCAGGAATATTCATGGTAATTGCCGTATAGAAGTAGGTAAAGAAAATGATCATCAAAGCATACAGCATCGTCTGGAACGGTGTGCCCCAGTCAAACCAGTGGGCTACTGTTTTGACCCAGCCAACATCGACGAATTGCCCGATGGTGACCGGGAACATCAGAACCGACGAGGCAAAGATGATGGGAATAACCCCGGCCTGATTGACACGCAACGGAATGTGGGTAGAATGCCCGCCATACATTTTCCGGCCAACCAGACGTTTGGCGTATTGCACCGGCACTTTCCGGTGCCCTTGCGTAATCGCGATAACGAATACAATCATCGCGATTGCTATCACGACAAACAAAATCACGTTAAAAAAGCTAATGGTTCCGGCTTTCAAATATTCGTAAATCACAAAGAGGCCATCCGGAAGACGCGAAACAATCCCGGCAAAAATGATGAGTGAAATTCCGTTGCCGATGCCTTTTTCGGTCATCTGTTCACCCAGCCACATCAAGAACACGGTCCCGGCTGTCAAGGTCAAGGCAATTAAGAGAATGGAGCCGATTCCCGGGTTGATGATGGCGTGTTTCAGGCCAAACGCCATTCCCAGCGCTTGAATGAAACCCAGAACCACGGTTCCGTAGCGAGTGATCTGGGAAATCTTTTTGCGTCCTTCCTCGCCTTCTTTGGACCATTGTTCAAACTGCGGCACCACTACGGTCAACAACTGCATAATAATCGAGGCGTTGATGTAGGGTGTGATGCTCATGGCAAAAATCGAGAACTTGCTGAGAGCTCCGCCGGCGAATAAATCCAGTAGACCAAGCAGATTGCCCGTACTGAACATCTGCTCGATCACGGCCGCGTTCACGCCAGGGACCGGAATATGAATGCCGGCCCGGAAGACGATGAACATGGCCATGGTAAACCCTACTTTTTTTCGCAGCTCCGGAATTTTGAGCACATTGGCCAAGGCCGCCAGCACTTAGACCACCTCGACTTTTCCACCGGCTGCTTCGATCTTGGCAACTGCAGCCTTGGTAAAACCATTCGCCTTTACAGTTAACGCCTTGTCCAGCTCGCCATTGCCAAGGATCCGCAACCCGTCATTGACCTTTTTGATAATGCCGGCTTCAACAAGTGAAACCAGATCAACGACTTCACCAGCCTCAAACCCGTTCAGCGAACCAACATTCACTTCTGTATAGGTAAGGGCAAACTTATTGTAGAAGCCCCGTTTGGGCAATCTGAGATATAACGGTTTCTGTCCGCCTTCAAAACCAGGCCGCTTTCCGCCACCGGCACGGGCGCCTTGTCCTTTGTGTCCGCGTCCCGATGTTTTTCCCAAGCCGGAACCCAAGCCACGTCCGACACGAGTCCGGGCCTTCTTGCTGCCTGGCGCGGGAGACAATTCATGCAACTCCATCGCTTGCGCCTCCTCGTACTGCTATTCTTTTTGTTCTTCCACGCTGACCAAATGTTCCACTTTGCGGATCATACCCCGGATTGCCGGCGTATCATCCTGAATCACAGAATGGTTGACCTTGGTCAGGCCCAGAACACGTACTGTTGCTCTTTGATCTTCCGGCCTGCCAATGAGGCTGCGTCGGAGAACAATTTTCAATTTTGCGGCCATGCCAAATTCCTCCTAACCCAATAGCTCCTGAACGGTCTTGCCGCGCATTTGCGCAACAACTTCAACGCGTTTCAGGTCTTGCAGCCCTGCCAAAGTGGCCCGAACGATATTGTTCGCATTGGACGACCCCAGCGACTTGGTCAGAATGTCCCGAATTCCTGCCAATTCCAAAACGGCACGGGCAGGCCCGCCGGCAATTACACCGGTACCTTCGGATGCCGGTTTGAGCAATACCCGGCCGGATCCGAACACACCCGTGATCTGATGCGGAATGGTTGTCCCCACCAGCGGAACGTGAATCAGATTCTTTTTTGCGTCTTCCACGCCTTTGCGAATCGCTTCCGGAACTTCGGACGCCTTACCAAGGCCGGCTCCGACATAGCCGTTGGAATCGCCGACGACCACCAGGGCGCTGAACGAGAACCGGCGTCCGCCTTTGACCACCTTGGCC
>DCTI01000170.1 GCA_002329525.1 Negativicutes bacterium UBA1444 | reverse complement strand
AGGGAAATATCATATCAGGCCTTCCGGCCTTCGGGCCCGGAAGGCCGTTTTTTTTTTGCCCGGCCACGTCCGCAGTCATTGTTTGGCGGCGGGAAGGGCGAAAAGGAAGATCGCCGGGTTGCGGAGAATATTCACTATTACACCGAATGACTATAACGAACGACAAGATGGGGGGCGATGTGAATGCTGAGAAAGTATGTGCTCGGAATCGTGGCGATTTGTTTTTGCCTGCTGCTGCTTCAGCAACCGTCGGCCGGCGCCACCGGCGCGGACGGCTTCATGGACATTCCCTGGGGAACGGCGCGGGGGGCTGTCGCTGCGAGGATGGCGGAGCTGCGTTTTCCGCAGGACCCGGAATCCAACGTGCAGCGGGACATCTATGAAGGGATGTTCGCCGGGCGCAAGGCCTATCTGACGTTCCGGTTCATCAACAATGTCCTGTACAGCGGCGGGGCCCTGTTCGTCGATACCTACCGCTCTTACGGCGATGGCGGCAATGGCATCATCGACGCGTACTTCCGCGAATTCGAACAGCAGCTGACCGCCAAATATGGCAAGCCCTCGAAGCATCCGTATGATCCCGCGTTGTTTTGGGAGGTCCAGGATCAGGGCGTCAAGATTTTCGTAAAACTCGGCAAGAATTATCCCGCCAAGGGCGGCGACAACGGCCGGGTCTTCGTGAACTATGACAACTTGACCTTTTATGAAAAGGAAAAACAACGCTCGATCAACAAAGATCTGTAATCCAAATTAAAAGAGGTGCTGAAGGTTGACCAGGCTGGAAGAAGTCGTCATTAAAGAACAGCGGGTGCGCGACCTGATGGCTGAACAGGGATTGGACGGAATTCTGCTGAAAAAGCAGGCCAATTTTTCCTGGCTAACAGCCGGCGGCTACAACATGGTGGGCATTGCCGCCGAAATGGGCGTGACGGCATTGCTGGTTACCCAACAGGCCAGGTACATCATCGCCAGCAAAATCGAAATGCAGCGGATGCTGGTGGAAGAGGGGCTCCAGGAGCTCGGTTTTCAGCCGTTGGAAT
The DNA here is from genome assembly GCA_002329525.1 of Negativicutes bacterium UBA1444. Taxonomy (GTDB): domain Bacteria; phylum Bacillota; class Negativicutes; order UBA1444; family UBA1444; genus UBA1444. The sequence goes on along the minus strand of DCTI01000170.1, from coordinate 8,969 downwards.
TTGAATGGTATTTGGACCGTGAAAGCGAAATGGTGCGGAAAATCATTCCCGACCTACGCAAAGTCGGCGCGGACACGGGATTTGCCGATTGTCCCAACATTGACGGCGACATCAAGAAATTGCGGTACTCGCTGACGCAAAACGAAATGGACCGATATCGCTTCCTGGGAACCAAGCTGTCGAATGTGATGGAGCAAGTGATGCTCGGCATCCGGCCGGGCGACAAGGAGTGCGAAATTGCCGGACGGATTGGCGTGGAATTGTGGAAAGACCGGATCGACCCGACGGGAATATTGATCGCGGCTGACGAGCGGGTAGCGCTGTACCGGCACCCCATCCCCACTGAAAAAAGAGTCGGGAGTTATGTGATGTGCGCAGCCAACGCCCGTTACAAAGGGCTCATCGCGAGCATCACCCGCATCATGCATTTCGGGAAGCCGGCGCCGGAACTGACGAAACAGTTTGCGCAAAACCTGGAGGTGGAAAACCGGATGATCGCGGCGACCCAGGTCGGCAAACCGATGAAAGACGGCTTTGCTGCAGCTTTGGCGGCTTATCGCGAATTCGGGGTTCCCGGGGAATGGACGCTCCACCACCAGGGAGGCTGCATGGGCTATTATTCGCGCGACATCAAGGTGACGGACCAGACTCCCGACATCGTGCAAGAAAATCAGGCGTTTTGCTGGAATCCTTCCATCACGGGCACGAAGACCGAGGACTCCTTCATTGCCACCGCCCAGGGACCGGTCATGATCTCGTATCCGGTCGTATTCCCGGCGGTCCGGCAGGAAATCGCGGGAATCCCGTTCGTGCGGCCCGGCATGTTGGTGCTGGACTGATCCCGCTCATCCTCATGCTGCGCGGCAAGCGGCCGGAAAAGCCAGCCTAGAGCATCCGCCCGGCAACGGAAAAAATTGGTTACAGGGGGATAAAAATGAAACAAAAGACAATTATTCTTGCGTTGCTCGTTCTGTTGCTCATCACCAACACGGCCCTGGCGGCCAGCTGGACCCAGGTCGGGCGGACCAACAAAGACAACCCGCTCAACATGACCGGCGCATCCTACGCCGAATACATCGACAAGGCCAGCGCGTGCAAAGACGGCGACCGCCTGGTATTCTGGCACAAACAGCAGTTCGACAAGCTCGACGAGGATTCCGGGGAAGCGACCCTGACCAAGAACGAAGTGCTCCTGTCCACGCTGAAGACCCGGACGCTGGAGACCATCGAATACGACGGGCATGGCGTGGAAAAATCGCGGTTCTCGGAGCCGACCCGCTGGGTACCCTATCAAAAAGGCTCGCAGTTCGAGAAGAAGATCCAGGTGGCGCTGAAATACGCCAAAGACGGCAAAGACGCCGGTCCGGCGCCCAAGCTATAGTGTCGAATAACAGCGGGAGGTTGACCCACTCATGGTAAATATCAAACAAACCCACCTGCCGGGGATCGGCGAGAAATACCAGGTCGTGACGAATCAGGGCGACAAGCTGGTCATCGTCATTCACGATGATGGGAATCGGGAACTTTATCATTTTGACCACGACGATCCGGAGACCTCAATCTCCATGATTACCCTGGATGACGACGAAGCCCGGCAAATTGCCGGCATCGTGGGCGGGATGAACTACAAGCCCAAGGAATTGGAAACCGTGGATTTCAATCTGGATGACCTAGTCATTGAATGGGTAAAGATCGAATCCGGCTGCAGCTGTGTCGGCAAAACGATCGGCGAGCTGGCGGTGCGGCAAAATTCCGGCGCCACCATCATTGCCATTATCGGCGCCGACCGAAAACAAAAAATCAATCCGGGGCCCGAAGACGTCTTCGTGGACAAATCAACCGTAGTGGTGGCTGGTGAACGAAGCCAGGTCAAAGCGTTGAAGCAGCTGCTGCGATAGCGTGAAACTGCAAGAGGCGGAGGGGATAGATGGAAGACACGTCAAATAAAAGCTGGAGGATACGGTGCTGATGAATCACATTATCTTTGAACTGGGGCTTGCGGTAGCCTTAATTGCCGTAATGGGACTGTTGTCCGCCAAATTTCGCCTGTCCATCATCCCTTTTTATATCATCATCGGGATGTTGGTCGGTCCGCATGCGCCGCATCTGGGGATCATGGATTTTCGCTTTATCGGCAGCACCGCGACGATCGTGTTTCTGGGGCAACTGGGCGTGATCTTCCTGCTGTTTTACCTGGGGCTGGAGTTCTCCCTGGGGCAACTAATGAAAGCCGGCAAAGCGATTGTGACCGGCGGCACGATTTATATTGCCATCAACCTGGCGGTCGGCCTGCTGTTCGGTTTTTTTGCCGGGTTTCCGTTTAAAGAGCTGATTTTGGTTGCCGGCATTACCACGATTTCGTCCAGTGCGATCACGGCCAAGATCCTGGTTGACCTGAAGCGGACCGCCAATTCGGAAACCGAGATGATTCTCGGAATCACCATGTTTGAAGACATCTTTCTGGCGGTGTATATATCGATTTTATCCGGGCTGATTCTGGGCGGCGGATCGTCCGGCGCTGCAATCGCCTTGTCGGGCTCGATCGCGCTGGGGTACATGTTGCTGCTGTTGTTGGCCGGGCGCAAGTTTGTTCCGTTCCTGAATCGGGCGCTCAACATAAAATCCAACGAAGTCTTTCAACTGGTGATCTTTTCGATATTGTTCCTGGTGGCCGGCTTTTCCGAAACCATTCATGTCGCGGAATCCATCGGCGCCTTGCTGGTCGGCCTGATTCTGGCGGAAACCGAGCATGTGAAAAGAATCGAGCATATGATTCTCCCTTACCGGGATTTTTTCGGCGCGATGTTCTTTTTCAGCTTCGGCCTGACGATCGATCCCATGAGCCTGGGCGGTACGGTGGGCTTGTCGGTGGCCGCCGTGCTCGTCACGGTGCTGGGCGTGGTCACTTCGGGCATGATTGCCGGCCGCAGCAGCGGATTGTCGCCCAAGGCATCCCTGAACATCGGCCTGACGCTGTTGGCGCGGGGTGAATTTTCCATCATCGTGGCCAACCTGGGCAAGGCTGGCGGTCTACTGGCCGTCATACAACCTTTTGCCGCGCTGTATGTTCTGATCCTGGCCGTCTTGGGCCCGATTCTGGCGAAGGAGTCCAAAGCGATTTTCAATGGCGTGAGCAAATTGTTGCCGGGCAAAGAATAAACCAATGCAGTAAGAAATCAGGCCTGTCGGCGATTGGCGTCGGCGGGCCTGATTTGCTTTCCGTAGCAGGACGCACTGACAATGGGTTGTCAGCGGGAGCTGATACAGTGAGGGACGATGGCGGGAAGATTTTTCACGGGGCAGGAAACTGATAAGAGCAGGGAGAAGAACTTTAACTACGGCTTGAGACTTGTGAACCCGACTAAAGGGACTGGGGTGTTTCATGAAAGCGATATCGTGGTATGACAAAAATGCCGCGGAAGTTGCCGGGAGCTATGAGATGGCAGAAACCGAAAAAGTCCATGAATGGTTCTTCGAATATATGCCGAAGCGCCCTTTGCTCATATTGGATGTTGGCGCGGGATCTGGACGCGATGCTGCCTATTTTAGCAGTTTGGGGCATGATGTTATCGCAGTTGAACCTTCAGCGGGCATGCGTGCCGAAGCCATGAAACACCATTCTTCGTCCAGGATTCAATGGATCGATGATAAGTTGCCTTCATTGTCGGATGTGACAAGACTCGGCTTGTTTTTTGATTTCATTCTTCTCAGCGCAGTGTGGATGCATCTGCCGACGCCTGATCGCCCGCGCGCGTTCCGAAAACTCATGAATCTGTTAAAACCCGGCGGGTTTATGGCAATAACCCTGCGAAAAGGGGGGGCGGATCAAGACCGTGAATTTTATGATGTTTCTGTGGAAGAACTTGAAAAACTCGCCCGCGATCACGGCGCTTATATCGCCAAAGTTGTTGATGCAGATGACGCACTTGGCAGAACCAGTGTGCAGTGGATACAAGTCGTAATAAAGCTTCCCGATGATGGAACTGGCTCCCTGCCGATTTTGCGCAGCATAGTCCTGAATGATACAAAATCTTCGACTTATAAATTGGGGCTGCTCAAAACATTGGCGTTGATTGCTGAAACTGCTTCTGGTTATGCGAAACACATTGAGGATGATGTTGTCGCCGTTCCGCTTGGACTGGTGGGGTTATATTGGTTGCGGCTCTATAAACCGTTATTATGCAGTGAATTGCCACAAGCCCCCAATAACAAAGGACTCGAAAAACTGGGATTTGTGAAAGAATCATTCAAGAGTTTAATTCAGATGCCGGAATTTGAGTGGAAAACAGGTGCGGTGTTCACGTCCGATTATGCTCGCGATTTGCATGATTCGATTAGAGCAGCCTGTTCAACTATCGCAAAGATGCCGGTTACACACATCACTTATCCGCAGGGTGGGCAAATTTTTTCAGCCGAAGTGAAGGCATTTGTAAAGAAACCAACTTTAATTCTGCTGGAAGAGAATTATTTGAGTCGGTTCGGCGAATTGAAAGTCCCCGCGAAAACCTGGAACACACTCGTTCGCTTCGGTGCATGGATCTTGCCGGCAATCGACGCCGAGTGGATACGTTTAATGCAGAATAATGCCAAAAGACAAGGCCGTCCTGTGTTGGATGAACGCATTGTACAATCCGCGATGAAATGGAGTGAGCCGGAGCGAAATACTAACCAGGTACGCAAAATTGCCGCGCAAATCTTTGATGCGGGGGGAAAAGTCAATTGTGTGTGGACGAATTCATCCTTGAAAATGAAAACTATGCAAATCGATCACTGTCTTCCCTGGGCAGTCTGGTCCTGTAATGATTTGTGGAACTTGCTGCCGGTTTCCGGCAAGGCGAATAATGCAAAGAGTGATCGCCTGCCAACGGCTGACCTGATTGATCAGGCCAAAGAGCGAATCGCGGAATGGTGGGCGGTTGCGTACCATCAGGGAAAACCGGAAGATATATTAGCCGAACAATTTGAAATTGAAGCACGGGCATCCTTGCCGGGATTGGCGAACATTGCGGGAAAAGGAGTAAGTCCGGAACGAATGATTGACGCATTGAAATTGCAGCGACTTCGGCTGAAGCAAGATCAGCAGGTTGCGGAATGGAGTATTTAATGGGAAGCGAATATGACAAACTCGTCCGGGACCGGATTCCGGAGATCATCCGGGCGGCGGGGAAACAGCCGGTGACGCGGACGGTGGCGGGAACGGACGAACTCAGGCAGCGCCTGATCGACAAGCTCGCCGAGGAGATGGCCGAATACCGGGAATCGGGCTCGCTCGAAGAGATCGCCGACATCTTGGAAGTGTTGCAAGGTCTTGTCGAGCAGGTCCACGGCATGAAGTGGGAGGAGGTCCGCGTGATTCAGGGGCGCAAGTGGGAGGAACGCGGCGGTTTCGCCCAGGGCATCATTCTGGAGCGGGTCGAGGAGAAATAAGCCGGGAGATAGCGATATCTATTGGAGGAATTAACTCTTTAATGGATTTGGACGAGCGAATGCGAAACTGTCAGCTTCGTACACCGGCAAGGTTGCTTCGCAAGGACGGAAAAGATCAAAATGTTGATTTACCGAGTTGGAGTCGGCACGGTTGATAGTCAGCTTCGCACGAAGGCACGAGTGCTTCGCACGGAAAATTTCCGTTCAATATTCTGCTTAGTAAGTATGCGAGGTGAATAATGTGCTAATTGGTTTAGGATGGGATGTCGGTGGTTGGCAGGGGAAGAAACAAGGTTTTGCTGTAGCCGTTTGGGATGGGATGAACATTGAATGGAAAAATAGCCCGTATGTCACCAGCCTTGCTCAATTAGGAAGTGATCCAAGCAAGGTATTGGATAATTTGTGGAAAAGATTCTTGGGGAAAGAGATTAGTCCTGACGATACGGTGGTAATCGGGATTGATGCGCCGCTCGGCTGGCCCAGGGACTTTCAGGCGTTAATAAACAATGCATCGGAATTTCCGAAACGGGAGAAAAAGCAAATAAAAAATCGATTTGCCTATCGAAAAACAGAGCAATATATCTATGAAAAATATGAGAAAATGCCGTTATCTGCTTCTTTTGATAAACTGGGGAACAATGCTACTGTAGCAATATCTTATGCAAAGGAATGGGCAAACAGGGATCTTTATCGCGTTCTCCCGCAACAGCGCAATTTTTTTTGTAGACGAGCGATTATTGAAGTGTACCCTGGACTCGAAAAACTACGTGATTCCTTCAAGAACGATGCGGTGCAAAGTGCGCTGGACCGATGGGCTTCGTTATCACATGATGCACCTGATGCATATGATGCTGCGATTTGCGCTTTACTGGCGCTGTCCATGGCCGACCAGACAGGGGAAACCAGGTTGCCGCGTTTGGAAGTTCCGGAAGATAAAGAAATCGATGAAACTGTATTGAAGGCGGAGGGATGGATTTATCACTGGAAATGACAACAACTCCGAATCGTTGTTCAGCATTAAAGACGGGCAGGATAACAGGGGGTGACTGGAATGCAGAATGGAGCCCTTTCGGAAATCGCCAGGGTGTGGAAGACTGCGAAAACAGTTGTTGTTTTTACCGGGGCCGGAATGAGCACGGAATCGGGGCTGCCTGATTTTCGCTCGGCACAGGGGATGTGGAAGCAGAGGCCGGAGTCTTTGGCGACGCTGGGGGCGCTGTCGCAGACCCCGGACGAATTCTACTTTTTCTATCAATGGAGAATCAAGCAGCTTGGCGGGGTGTGTCCGAATGCCGGACATTTGGCTTTGGCGCTGCTTGAAAAAACGGGACGGGTCAAGCACCTGATAACCCAGAACGTTGATGGGCTGCATCAACTGGCAGGGTCTGACCGCGTCTCCGAACTTCACGGCACGCTCAGAACGGTCAGTTGCCTGAAATGCCGAAAGTCCTTTGACAACCGGAATTTCTTGCCGACACGGGATGACTGGGAAGCCGAATACAGGGACGGGACTTATCACCATGGACCGGAGTGCTTTTGTCCGGATTGCGGCGGCAATCTACGTCCGGATGTGGTTCTTTTTGGCGAAGCTGTGCCAAAGGAAGCCTGGCGGGAGTCCGAGGAATGGAGCGGCAGGGCGGATTTATTTGTGGTGATTGGATCGTCACTCCTGGTCAGTCCGGCCAACCTATTGCCGCAACAAGCGGTGCAAGCGGGGGCAAAGCTGTTGATCATCAACCAGGACCCAACGCCGCTGGATCATCTGGCGACTTGGTGCTTGAGAACAAAAGCGGCAGAGACTCTGCCGGCAATTGTGGCGGCTATGAATGGAGGTTCTGACGGCGAAATTCATCATTGCGCGAACAAAGAAGAGATGGTGTTTTCCGGCGGAGTAGAAGGCGGCGGGATGGAGTTGTTTCGCAGGAGCTTTGCTGATGGAGTGCAAGACTTCTACATTAAGATAGGCGCCATGAACATGGATGAAAACGATGCTAAAATATGGGAAAATACTGAAATGCGATTTTCCTCCTGGGATGAGGCTTGGTCTTATATGCTGAAACAAGAATTTCATCTGATGTATCCAGTGTTCATTCATCCTGAATTTAGAGGCCAGATTGCGGGATATTTGGAACACTATCAGAATAGGCACCGTTATTGGACAGAGCATGTGCAACGGCATTGGATTCAGATGTTGAATAATGATTTATGTTGAGAGAAATGACGCGACAATGATTTCAGAGAGCTTGAAAGGTTGAAGCGGGTGAGAGATGCGGGATGATTGCCGTAATATCGGGGTTTTGCTGCTTCAGCTGTTCGCCAGCCGTGGTGAGCTTGATAGATTGAGCCGGGAACTTGAAACGACTCGTAGGGCAGATCAAAGTCATGGTGAACCCATCATACATGGGCCAGGGCATCATCCTGGAGCGGGTCGAGGAGAAATAAGCCGGGAGGCGATAAGATGACGTCGGGAACGATCAACGCGATATTGATCCACTCCAGGGATGATGTGGTAACCGTGATTGCGGAGCTAAGGGAGGGGGATCAGGCAGTTTTTTATAAGAATGAAGAAATCATGCAGGTTCCGGTTGCCGAGACTATCCCCCAATATCATAAACTGGCGCTCCGGGATATTACGAAAACAGAACCGATTCGAAAGTATGGGGAAATCATTGGCGAGGCAACGCAAGATATTCCGCGCGGCAGCCATGTGCATGAACAGAATCTGGATAGTCCGAAGTAACAGTGGGATGTGAAGAAAATGAAATTTTGGGGATACAGAAGACCCGACGGATTGGTCGGGATCAGGAATCATGTGCTTATTTTGCCGACCGTCGGTTGCGCGAATGAGACGTGCCGGATCATTGCGGGCCTGGTAAACGGGGCCGTGACATTCGTCAATCAGAATGGCTGCGGCGAGGTGGAAGGCAACCGCAAACTGACGCAAACCGTTTTGGCCGGATTGGCGGCGAATCCGAACGTCTATGGGACGATCCTGGTCGGACTCGGCTGCGAACCCAACTCGGTAGGGGTGATGGGAGACATCATCCGGTCCATGACCAATAAACCACTCCGATCTTTGGTGATTCAGGACGAAGGGGGAACGGTCCAGACGATCTGCAAGGCGGTTCAGCTGGCGCAGCAAATGATTGCGGACGCATCCGCCCACCGCCCGGAGGAAGTGGACATTGCCGAACTCAGGCTCGGGATTGAATGCGGCGGTTCGGATGCGACTTCCGGTCTGGTCGCGAATCCGGTCATGGGTCATGTCAGCGATACCCTGGTTGACTGCGGCGCGACGTCCATGTTTAGCGAAACTCCGGAGATCATCGGCGCCGAGCATATTTTGGCCCAACGCTGCAGCACGCCGGAAATGGGGCAGAAACTGCTGGACCTGTGCGCTGCGCTCGAAAACGACCTGCAGAAGGTGAATGAGAACCTGCGGTCGGGCCAGCCTTCCCCCGGCAATAAAGCGGGCGGCATCACGACTCTGGAAGAGAAATCCCTCGGCTGCATTCATAAAGGGGGAACGAAGCCGATCGCGG
>DCTI01000073.1 GCA_002329525.1 Negativicutes bacterium UBA1444 | reverse complement strand
CGTACAGCAGCAGCTTTTCCGTCAATGTAGTCTTGCCGGCGTCCGGATGCGAAATGATCGCGAAAGTCCGCCGTTTATTAATTTGTTCCAGAAAGTCCGAGTCCTGCATGCTCGCCCTCCATTGTTGACACATATCCTATAGTATACTCCGATTTTTCCGATTCGCAAAGGGTAATCACCGCAAAAAAGGAATGGACACAGTTCGATTTGTCTGTGCCCATTCCTGCCTATCGCGCATCGTTTTTTCCCTCGGGTAAAATGGTCACCGGACCCGAACGATGTAAATCATCCCCAGATATTCGTTGTTCCAGAATACCGGCCGCAGGTCAAACCGGCCCGGCACCCCTTCGAACAACGGTTCATCCAGCTGCGTCGCCTGTCGCTTGTATACCGCATGGAGAAACTTGGCGTCGCCGAGGCGGCGGCCGGTGCGGAAATCATACTCCGTCAGGCTGTTTTCCTCCGGATAGCCGAAGCGGTTGACGCCCAGCGCGTCAACCCACTGGATGGAATAAACCCCTGGTGTTTCTTCGTAAAAGCCTTTCAGAATCTCCAGGATCTTTTTCCGGTCATTCCGGTGCAGCATGACAGCCAGCGACCGTTCCTGGGCCAAGGCGGTCAACGCCTCCTCCGGCCGCAAAGTGGGCAGGGCATCGCCGATTTTCCGGCCGGATTTTTCCTGTTCCATGTGCGTCATGACCAGGCGCCATTGGGAATCGTAAAGGATAGCAGTCCGCCACAGCGCTTTTTTCCGCACCGGTTCCGTAGTCGCCGGCGTCGGAAACTCATATTCGCCTTCGCCGTTCGGTTGCTCCACCAGTTGACGACCCAACTGGATCAACTGCGGATACGGCTGATACAGTCGCGCCAAAAACAGGTTCAGGCCGATCTGCGTCCGGTCCTCATCGTACAAAATCTGTCCTTCCCGGTTCATCACCCAGATGGAAACCGGCAAATCGGCCACCAGTGGTTTGATTTGCTTTTCCAGCAAGGCTTCCGGTTTAAACAGAAGGCTGACGGATCCGATCAGCTGCCCATCCGGTGAAAATACCGGATATTCCGCATCCATGGCCTGGAAACCCTCCACAGCCCGGAACAGGGAGCTCAGGACCGGCTTTTTCTGCTGCATCACCCGCGCAATCTGAGGTTGGTCGGCGATGTTGGTCCCTTCGACGTGCCGGTACTGCTCCGGCTCCACTGTGAGCATGACGCCACGGGTGTCAATGGCTGTACAATCGACCGCGTAGGGAAACGCGGCGCATAAACCGCGCAACGCTTTCCGGGCCGGTTCTCCTTTCAGCCCGACCGTTCCCAGCTTGTCCGCCGTTTGCCGCAGTGCCGCATCCAGGCGCGCAAGTTCCGCGATAATGTTTTCCCGGGCCACGTCGACCGGAAGTTCGGATTCCGCCGCGCCGGCGCCCGCCGGCCAGACCAGCAGCAAACACAGTAATACACAGGCAAACAATTGGACTCGCTTCGTCATCATGGATTCCTCCCTTGCCGATGATCCGGGAAAACGGTTCAATCCAGCAGCGGCAACAATTCCGACAGGGATGCAATCCGGGCGATCGGCAGCGCCGGTTGCGCCCGCCAGCGGTCTTTCCGGTGCCGGTCGATCCATACCGGCCGGATGCCGGCGCCGGTTGCCCCATCGATATCCTCCTGGCTGTCGCCGACATGAACCACCTCGGTCGGGTTCAGGTTCAGCTGGCGCAGCGCCTGTTCAAAGATCCCCGGATGTGGTTTCTTCACGCCGACAGCATCCGAAACCACAATGCTGTCAAACAAAGGTTCAAGTTCCCAGCGGCTCAGCAGCCGGTGCACATAAGGCGCATAATCGAAATTCGACACCAGCGCCACTGAGCGGGTGTGGCCGATCTCCGTCAGAACTCCCGCGGCTTCGTCATCCAGCCGGACATAATCATGCCAGACGTCCAGCGCCTGTTCAATGGCCTGCAGCGCTTGGTCCGACGGCAATTTGACATGCAGGTCGCCAGCCAGCCGGTGCAGCCGTCGCTCGACGACTGTCAGCCCCACTGTATCGTCAGTTGGTTCCGGTTTGTCAAAAAATCCGGTACAATGCGGCCGAAATTCCGCCGCTGTCATCGACAACCCCTGACGGAGAAACAGGTCATGGATCACATCACACCAGTCATTCCAGGCCTTTTCCATTTCTCCGTACACAATCAGCGTCCCGTACAGATCAAACAATACACCCCGAGTTTTCATGTTACCCGCTTCACTCCCGCATTTTCCCGTTTGCCGTTGCGTCCTGCGCCGCACGAATTTTAAGGCTGAGCGAATATGCCCCCAGCACGATCAAAATGGAACCGGTCAGCATAAAGACCGGCCGGATGCCGATCCAGGAACTGACAAACCCACCGGCCAGCGGTCCCACCATCGATCCCAATTGGTTGGCCGCGTTGGTCAGGCCGAAAACCCGTCCATGGAAACTCACGTCGCTGGACTGAATGGCAATCATGTTGATCGTCGGAAACACACCGATCAAAAACAACCCCATCAAGAACTGCAGCGCGGCGAACTGAACAATATCAACGGCAAAATACTGACCCGTATTAAATAGTCCGGCGCCAATAAAGGCCGCCACCAAAGGAATCCGCAACGATCGTCCCTGTCCCGCCCGTCCCCAGAGCGGCGCCGCAATCGCGCTGGCAGTGCCCGACAGGCTGAAAATGAAACCCGTCGTCAGATCCACGCCCGCCAACGACCCCTGCAACTCGGCCACATACAGGGACATCAACGGCTGCAACGTCATACTTACCATTTGCACCGCAAACAACAGGCAGAGCATTCGCACCAGGGTTCGGTTTTGAAACGCCGCTTTCAAATCGTCGCCGAGGCTGCTCTCCGCCGGCGCGGCGACCCGGTTGGGTTCCCTTACCAACCGCCATACCGCCAGCGTGGCAATGCAGAGAATCATGGCGGAAAGCAGGAACGCTCGGCGCATTCCGAACAGATGCGACAGGGTTCCGCCCATCAACGGCCCGACAATGCCGCCCACCACCAGC
>DCTI01000033.1 GCA_002329525.1 Negativicutes bacterium UBA1444 | reverse complement strand
CCGGAAAGGCCTCGCTCAGTTCCCGGCCCATGCCGACATACTGCGAACCCTGGCCCGGAAACACCAGGGCCACTGCCGGAGCTGCCGTTGCGCTCTCGCCGGCGATGTAAACGCCTTGTCTGGCCAGCGTCCGGCGCCGTTTTTCCGTCAGCGCCGACAAATTTTCCAGCACCCCGCTGTCCCCCAATTGCTGCTCCGCCGCCTCCGGGGTATCGGCAAATACCGCAATTCGCCGGACTTGCCCGTCAACCGGCCGCGACAGGTTGTGCAGACCGGCCGGCCAGTCCGCCACGACGCTTCCCGCCGGATCTTCGGCCTTTGGCGCCGGCGTTTCCCAGTCGCCGGCCTGTTCCAGCTGAACCACAAAGTTGGAACCGCCGAAGCCGAAAGCGTCGACCTGAAACCGGCANNCCGGGAGAATGACCAAGCCGGACCCCTCCAGTTGCAGTGCCGGATCCGGTTCTTCACAATTCAGTGTTGCCGGATACAAACCGGCATTCATCGCCATGACGCCCCGGATCAGGCTGCTGATGCCGGCTGCGCCGAGCGTATGGCCGATCTGGGATTTGAAGCCGGCAATGACCGTCCGCTTGCCGGCCGGATACAGGGCCTTCAGTGCCGCGACCTCTTCGAAATCGCCCTGACGGGTCGAAGTNNTCCGGCCCGTAGGGCAGGCCGGCGAACGAGGCCTGAATGGCGCGGATCTGGCTGTACCGGGAGGATTCCACCATGCCGGTTTCGGTGTTGCTGGCGCCCACGCCGGTAATATAGCCGTAAATATGCGCGCCGCGGCGCCGGGCCACGGATTCGCGCTCGATCACGATCATGCCGGCCCCTTCGCCCATCACAAAGCCGTCCCGGCGGCGGTCAAACGGCCGGGACATCGACGAAGCCGGCCGATCAGGATCGGTCAGCCCGGCCAGAGCGCCCAGCACGGAAAACTCGAGGAAGTGCAGCGGTGACAGCGGTTCCTCCCCGCCGCCGACCACTGCGGCATCCAGCAGGCCGGTCCGCATCATCTGCACCGCGCTGTGCAACGCCACCAGCGAAGATGCGCAGGCGGCCTGCACTGAATAGCTCGGCCCGGCAAAGCCGAATTTGTTGCAGACGAAACCCGGCACCATGCTGCTCAACCGCCCCAGCAGGGAGGTGTCGTCCTGAATGCTGCGTCCGGCGACCATTTCCTTTTGCAGGCTTGTTTCCTGCTCCGGCGTCAGCGGCAGCACCCGCCGGACCGCCGCGATCAGATCCGGCAAAGCTTCCCGGATGCTCAGGTCGGCGCTGATCGGTGTCATTTCGGACACGTTCTGCGACAGGATCACCCCGATGCGCTGCCGCGCGATGTCGGACTCCAGAATGTGCGAATCCGTCACGGCGTTGCCGGCCACCCACAGGGCGATCTTCGTCGCTTCCGTCATGTTTTTGAAATCCTGCGGCGCCACGGCGATGTCCCGTCGGCTGACCCGCAGGTCATGAAACGCGGCGGCCCGGCAGTAGGTCTTGCCCGACAGCATCGGCCGGGGATCGAAGTAGCGGCTGTGGTCCCATTTCGCCGCCGGCACGGCCACGACGCCATTGCGCAGCGCCAGGGACGCCGTCCAGATTTCCGCCGGACTCCGTCCCAGAGCATTCACCAGACTCATGCCGGTGATAGCGATCCGTTCCGGCCCGGAGCGCGAAACGGGTGCCGGTCGTGAAGGCTCCGCCGTCTCCGTCAAAAAATCTTCGGCGGTCGCGGGCAGAATCGGTGCGGCCAACTCCGCATGCAACTTTGCCAGCGGTCGCTGTTCCTGTAAAATCCCGGCGCAGGCGCCGCTCATGAACTGCCCCTCGCGCCACATTTCCGCCGGCGAAAGTTTTTGCCCCGTGCGGGGATCGACGCCGCGCGCCGCACAGCACAGACTGCCGGTCGCCAACACTTCCAGACGCTGCCGCAGGTCTGCCGCCGCAACGCCGCCGGCTGCCGCTGCCTGTTCGAGTCCCTGAATCGCCGCGGTTTTTTCGTTGCGCAGTGACCGCACCCGCAGGCCGATGGATTCCCCGGTCACCGTCGTCGCCGCCGGCGTCGCCGCCAAAATCCGCTGCTGGTACTGGGCGCTGAGCGCGCCGGTGTCGACGATTTCCGGGGTGGTCAGATAAACCGTGCCCATCTGGATTGCGTCAGCTCCCAGCACGGCGGCCATGTAGGCGGTTTCCCGGTTGCAGATCCCGCCGGCGAGGATCAGGGTTCGACCGGCAAACAACTCGGGCCGGCGGTTTTTCAGCGTCAGCGCCAGCTGGGCCAGGGTCAGCGTACTGTGAATCCCGACGTGTCCGCCGGACTCGCAGCCCTCGCAAATCACCTGCCGGTAGCCGGTTTCCAGCGCCAACTGCAGCAGATCCTCTGTCGGCGCGATGTAGACCGCGTCGATGCCTTCTGCCAACAAGCCCTTGCCCTGGGCGGGTTCGCCGGCGGCAATCACCGCGAACCTCGGCCGCTGCCGCCGGATCCATTCCAGCTGGATGTCGCGGTAAGGATTTTCCGGCAAGGTGATGACATTGACCGCATAAGGCCGGTCCGACATCACATCCGGCAGGCTGCCCAGCTTCCGCTGCAGGGTATCCGGATCCATCAGTCCCAACGCCAGGGTCGGCAACGCTCCCGCATCGGCGACCTTGGCCGCGAAATCCGGTGCGTCGCTGATCCAGGACATGGCCCCCTGCACAAACGGATAGCGGGTTCCCCAGGTTTTGGCCACCGGACTGTCGTGGAACCGGGCGGCAATTTCATCCCGGCGGCCGGCAATATCCCGTACCGCCGCCCGAAAACGGGTGACGGCGTCCGCCAGGTCCGGGCCGAATTGCCGGACAAACTCGCCGGCAAAGCTCGCCTCGACGCCGAGCGGGACCAATTCCCGCCGGTCGAGCCGGCTGGCCAGCGGCGACACGGCGTGCGTCCGCAAATACTGCCGCGCTGCGTCGGGGCCGGATTCGCTGTTGATCTTGGCGGCGGCCGTCCGGGCGGCCGCCGAATTTCCCTTGTCGTAGGCCCGATAGGGCGACGCCGAATTCAGCCCGAGGATTCGGCTATGGTCGGCCCGCAGCTGGCCCAGTTTCTTTTTCAGCGGCTCGGCCACCCCGGCCTGGTCGGTCAGCCAATGCAGGCTCTCGAAAACGATGCCGGCGGCGCCGCTGGTCAGAAAAGCCGCAGCAGCCTCCGGAGTCGCCACGCCGCCCCATACATGCAGACCGAGGGTTCCACCGCTAAGGCGCAATTGCTGCCGCACCGTCGAAAACAGGGTGAACAGGGTATCGGCGCCGACAAAACCGGCCGCCTCATTTCCCTTAAGCGCGAAGCGGCAGGTACCCGGCACCGCCTGCCGGACCTGTTCCAGATCCGCCGCCGAAGCAACCACCCAGCCCAGCCGATCCGGCGCCAGCTGCTGTAACGTTCGGCACATCGCCGTTGACAGACCGGCTGCCTCCACCCAGACAAGCGCCGCCGGCGCCAACCGGCAGAGGGCGGTCAGCACCGCGTCCGGCAGACCGCCCTCGCCAATGCCGTCGATCCAAAAATCGACCGGCATCGCCGGGTCCGCCAGGCGGGTCAACAACGCCGCCTTGTCCAGCCGCTGCGGCCCGGTCAGGTCGCAGACAATGCGAAATTCAGCCCTGCGGGCGGCGTCAAGCGCCTGCGGGGATAGATTTTCCGGTTGCCAGACGAAACGAAACATGAATACGCTCCTCTCTTCAGTAGCGGTTACTGTCCCCAATCGTTGTCGATGGCATAATCGAGCCAGCGGTCCATCCATTCGGTCGTTACGGCCGGCGGCAGCAGGTCAGGCACGGCCCGGTCGGTGTGGTCGCGGCGAAACAGCGGATTGTTGCCGAAGTATTCGAGAACGGATTCCATCTGGCGGCACACCAGGCGTTCCAGTTCATTACGCGGCTGCAGGGCCGGCGCGGCGCCCGCCCCCAGCAATCGCACGCCCTCGATATGGAACCGCTGCCGCACATACTCCAGCGTCTGTTGATAGGTCGGCGGCGCCGGATGGGTCAGGTGGAAAATTTGCCGGTGATTGGCCGGATTTTCGATGATCCGGACCGCCGCCTGCGCCACATAATCGACCGGCACGATATTCATGGTTGACGCTGCATCCACTGGCAGCCCGATTTGCAAATCAAAAGGCTGTCCTCCCGCCTCGCCGCCTATCAGGCGGCTGAGCAGATGAACAGCCTGCATCAGAACATACCAACCGAAAAATGACGTGCACCGGCCGGTGACGGTGTCACCGACGATGATGCCCGGTCGCAGCAGGGTCGCCTGGCCGGCCCAAAGCCGTTCCGCTTCCCATTTGCTTTCCTCATAAACATTGACGAACTGTCCCCGGGAATGCAGCCGCTCCGGCACCGAATCACCCTCGATGCGGCCGCAGACATAGGCGGTACTGATCGCATGCGCCGACATCGGTTGCATTTGCAGCAGACGCTGCAGCACAGCGACACTGCCGACATTGGTCCGCAGCGGTTCGCCGCGGGAATCCAGATGCAACTGCATCGCCGCAGCGCAATGCAACAGGGTGTCAGCTTCCCGCAGCGCAGGATTCGCCGCGAGCCAAGCTGGCCAGTTGTCCGCTGCCGCCATCAGATCGCCCTGAACCCAGTGCAGATCGCTGGCCTGGCGAGGCAGGCCGGACTCCGACAAAAAGCGAACCGTATCCATGCGCTTGCCCGGCTGGCGGTACAGACACCATACGGAATGACCCCGCTGCAGCAGTTCCCGCAGCAGATATTCGCCCAAAAAGCCGGTTGCCCCGGTCAAAAACACCCGCATGCTATGGGTTTCCCACCGGCAGGATCTCCAGGCTTACTTCCGTGTCGCCTTCGATGATGTAGTCGGTGGTCAGAAATCCTTTCTTCTTTTGATCGGCTTTGCGGGGACTCAGCAACGATCCCGCCGGTTTCGGTTTGGCCGGTTTTTCCGGTTTGGCCGGTTCCAGGTCGGCCGCGACCTTTTCCGACTCGCCCAGCTTCAGCTTGGGTTTCTTGTCGCCGCCATCTTCCAGCATCTCGCCGGCGCCCGGCAGTTCGACCACAATATCGTTATTACGGTCGCGACTGGACAGATCCTTGATCATTTCTTCAAACGATTTCGGCGGTTTTCGCGACGGCTTCGGAGCATCGCCGCCTTCCGCAGCCACTTTTTTCAGCAGGGCCGCCAGCGAAAAGAAGCCGCCGCCGCGGACGCTCAAATTCAACGTGCCGGTAGTCTGTTCCTTCGGCACGGTGAAGCTGACGGTCCGGGTGATGGGCTCGGCCCGATAGGGTTTGAGCTTCACCTCAATGTCGATCGCGTCGCCCGGCCGGGCGGTATTCTGCAAGGGTCGGGCCGACAGAATTCGCGCTGTCCGCCGCTCGGGGCTGACAGCGACATCGGCCCGGATATCCATGATGGTCACCGGATTGTGCGGATTCGAGGCCAGAAACGCAATCAGTTCATAAAATTCAGCGAGAGATGATTCCGCGATATTTTCGGGACTGTAAAACATGTTTTCCCGTTTGTAGGTTTCGCCCGGCATGCCCCGGGCGGCCACTTCGAAAGTAATGCGGGCAGTACCCGACCCGGTGCGGTCAACGGCCTTGTCGATGGCGTTGAGCAGGGACGCCGTCGCCAGAATCGGCAGGATCTCCTCATCCTGCACGATCTGCACCGCCATTTCACGGTCGCTGGAATCCGCGGTCCGAATATTCATCCGTAGCGGCACGATGCCGGGGAACCGGTTCATTTCGCCGGCAACACCGGCCCCGCGGTCTTGGCTGATCGTACCGATGACTTCCCCGGTGGCACCCACTTTGAAGGAGCTTTCTAAGCCACGGATCGTCGTAAAGATATAGGCATTGGTCATCAGAAAATCGGCCGGGCCCCGTTTCAGGAAGGGGTGGCCGAAGGCCAGAATCCGGTTGTCATCCACATAGGTCACGGTTCCCAGCGCGCCCAGGCTGACGTCGCCGCGTACAAGCTGCACGCCGACCGCGCTGCCAGGCTCCAGATCGCCATAGGCGATATCCGACGGCGGATCGCCGACCGCCACCGGCGACAATTGCAGCGGTTTCAGATGGGTCTGCAGATAGGCCAGCGCATTCTGACCAAACCCCGCCGCCATCAACGGCGTGGACAACAGCTGCCGGCCCTTGCCAGCCGGCGGTTTTCCCTGTTTCTTATTTTTTTCCGGTGGCGCCGTCGATTTATCATCCGGCTGGTCGCCGGCTTGGTCCACCGGCATGGCGGCCGGCAATGGCGGTGATTTATATTCAAAAATCTTCAACATGTCCTGGATCGGTGTCACCATAGCAGTCCGCTGATCGGTCAGGCTCCAGCCGTAACCGATAGCGCCGATCAACCGCCCGTCTATAAACACGGGGCTGCCGCTCATACCCTGGGCAACGCCGCCGGCGCGATCGATCACATCGCCGTAGGTGCGCACCAGAATCAGATCCCCAACCGCCCCTTTGTTCTTCATGATCCCCAAGACTTCCACGCCGAATTCTTCAATGCTGGTCCCGGCAATCACCGTACGGGCGATCCCCTGCGCGCCGACCCGGACCTCGGACAGCGGCATCAACGGAACCGCGGCAACTGCGGCGGCCGGCAATGCCAACAACCAGACCAGGCAAATCAATACCAACGCGCCGAAGCGCCGACGGGAAATCATCAATCTGTTCAGTCCTCTCGTCATTTAACGGCCGGCTCAATCCGGGCAACCACCTGGCCCACTTTGATCAAGTCACCCGGTTTCACCAGCACCTCGTGGACAACGCCGTCACGGGTGGCGCGGGCTGCCACGGCCGCTCCGGTGATGCTTTNNACCGGCGCGCCGACGGCCACCAGATTTTGCGTCACGACCCGGCCGGCCAGCACACTCTGCTGGTCGATCAGGTTCACGGCCGACGCTACCCACACGGACAGCGCCAGGATGCAGACAACGCCCAAAAGGATCATTTTTTTATGTAACAACATGCAAACTCCCCCTATTTAGGCTGTTGATAAAGGTTCATCTGCTGCGTCACGACTTCCGTTTGCTTGCTTGCGTACAGGAAGTACGCGTCGCATCGCAAGCCTCGTCGTTTCTTGCANNATCTGGACCTTTCTGAACAGCCTGTGGTTTCATACCAAGTTGGAAAATGACACTTCTATTTTCCCTTGGTCCGGATGACGGCAATGCCGGCGCCCAGCCGACGCTCCCGCCCGTCCGACGGTTCGTTGACAATCCGTCCGTCGATCACCATTTCACTGGAGCCGCCGCCATCAAGGTTCAGGGCATCGACGGCGCCCTGCTCCAGCATGAACTGCGCCAGTTCCAGCAGCGTAAACCCGACGCTGGAACGACGCCGGCCATCGACCACCACCAGCAGAGCCCGGTTGTCCTTCGTAATTCCCAACGCGGTCCGGGGGGCTCGCCCACCGGCCACATCGCTGCCGAATTCTTCACCCAGGGTCGTGACGTAGATTTGGGAATTCTTGACCAGGCAAGGTCCGCCGCCTACGGCATCCACCACTTTGTCCCAGACCGGGCCGACCGTTTGAACGATATTCAGGCGGTCGCCGATTTTGAGATGGGACATCATCCAAGCCGGCCGACCAGTGACGGACAGTACCACGGCCCCGTCCGGAATGACCGTATTGCTGTCCCGGATATCGACGATGCGCCCGTTGCGGATGACGTATTCGGCGCCGCCGGCGCCGGTCAGTGTCCAGAATGCGTAGTAGGGATTGTAGAGGATCAGCTCAGAATCGCCGCGGGCCCGGTTGACCCCGTCGATCGGAATCTTGCTCTTGTCCGGCAGCTCCACGTACCCCGAGTATGTCGGCGCGTCAAACACGAATTTACCGTCCGGCAGGATGCCGAAGGAGGTCCGGGGGATATCCGGCGTGCTGACCAGGTTGCGGTCTATTTTCATCAATCCGAGAATTTCGCCGCTGCGCATGAAATACGGACCGTTGATCATTGCCACGTTGTCCAGCCGTGCCGCCATTTCCGACAAGGTTTCGATGCCGGCGACGGAATCGTTGGACAGCACCGGTTTCAGCGAGTAACCGGCCTTCAGGTCGACATCCAGGACATGCGCCCGGACCGGTCCCGCATAGCGACCCTTGATATATTCCGTATAGAGGACGCCCGGCGCGATGATATATTGATTCTTGCTGTCATAGTTTTTCAGCAGGTCGATGACCAGCCGCGTGGGCGACTGCATAACGCCAACTTTTGGCAGAATCGGCAGTTTCAGCGCAATGACCGCTTTGAATCNNCAGGCTTTCCACAAACGGATCATTGAAAGCTACCTGGTTGGCCCCGCTGCGGTTGACGGTGTCCGGCAGTTCGATCTCCAGCTGTTGCGGCAGATCGACGGCGCTGACCGTATAGGCGGGAATCGCCGTCATATCCAGCACAATGCGGAACACATCNNGTCGTGGACGGAGTCTGCGACGGCAACGCGGCGGGGGGGGCCGGTTTCGGTGACGGAGCAGGGGCCGCCCAGCCGGTCTGGAACAGCAGCATTACCGCCAACGCCAGAATTGCCATACTCCAGTTGTATCTTTTTTTCATCCATTCCATCGTGATCACCTTGCGTTATTGCTTCCGTCTCGTTAGACCCAGATTTCTTATAATTATTATATAACAAATGGCCCGCAAATGTGAAATGGCCGGCAATGCCGGCCAAACGCCCCGTTGGGCGGTGTGCTCATTTGGAAGGATTCGTAGGGGATGGCGCCGCCGCAGCCCGACTCTGGCGGGTCAGGTTCCGGTACATCATGTCGGCCAGGCCGGTGCCGCCACCTGCCGCCATATTGCGGGTCATTTCCATGTCGAACATGGATTGCATGGTGTCCTGTTGCAAATTGCTGCCACCCAGTTCCGTTTTGGGAATGGTCGAACGCATACTTTTTAACAGCATGTTCAAAAACACGCCTTCCATCTCCTGGCAAGCTTTCCTGAGCTTGGCGTCATCCTCGGCGGCTTTGCCGTTGGTCTTGAGCGCGCCGGTAAGGCGGGAATCCCAGGCCGGCATGTTCAGGGCCGGGGTAACTTTCATAGCGTCCATCAGATCAGCTCCATTTCCGCATGCAGGGCGCCGGCGGCTTTCATGGCCTGCAGAATGGTAATAATGTCCCGGGGCGTTGCCCCCACCGAATTCAGCGCCGCCACCACGTCGCCGACGCTGGCTGTGGACGGCAGCACCAGCAGATTTCCGTTGCCTTCCTGCGCGTTCACGGACTGCCGGGGAGTGGTCACCGTCCGCCCCTGCGAAAACGGCAACGGCTGCGACACTTCACGGGTCTTGGTAATTTTTACTGTCAGGCCGCCTTGCGCCACCGCTACTTCGTCGATGGAAACGTTCGAACCCATGACAATCGTGCCGGTCCGCTCGTTGATGACGACCCGGGCCACTTCGTCAGGCCGGATCCGCAGTTCTTCGATCGCCGCCACGAACCCGACCACATCCTGGCCGAACATGGCCGGCACCGACACCGTAACGGTTCCGGGATCGCGGGCAGTGGCGATCGTCCCGAAACGTTGGGTGATGGCTTCCGCGATCCGGGTGGCCGTCGTAAAGTCCGGCCGGTTCAGTGCCAGGTTGAACTGGCCGTTGGCGCCGATCTGGAAGGGAACGTCGCGTTCCACGATCGCGCCGTTGGTGATCAGGCCGACCGTGGGAAAATTCTTCTGGACGTTGGCGCCAGTACCGCCGGCAGCAAAGCCGCCGGTCGTGACCGGGCCCTGGGCCACGGCGTAGACATTGCCGTTCGCCGCCCGCAACGGGGTCTGGATCAGGGTGCCGCCGGCGAGGCTTTTGGCATCGCCCATCGACGACACCGTCACGTCGATCGTGTCACCGGACTTGACGAAGGCCGGCAGCTTCGAGGAAATCATGACCGCCGCCACGTTTTTCGACTGCAGTTTGGTCTGATCGACCAGCACGCCGAACGAACGCAACATATTTACCACCGACTGGATGGTATTGACGCTTTTATTGGAGTCACCCGTGCCGGCCAATCCGAACACCAGGCCGTAACCGACCAGTTGGTTGGCGCGGACGCCCTGTACTTTGGCCACATCCTTAATGCGGGTGTTACCCGGCGACTGGATGACGGCGNNCCGCCGATACCGGCCCGCTTCCAGCCAGCATGGCCAGAACGATCGCCCAAGTCAGCACAGCTCGCAGTTTACGCATATTCCCACCTCATCTATCTTTCGCACAGCCTGCATGCCCCGCCCGCATAGACCGGGGATAAAAGGCTGCAGCTCTAAGTAACATTGCCGGGGAGTCCCCGTTCGATTCAGCCGCCGGTCAGAAGAGCCAGTTCCAGATCTGGGTCAAAATACCCTGCCGCTGTTTGCTGGCCAGCGGGCCGTTGCCGGCGACATTCAGCTTGGCATCGGCGATGCTGCTGGAATATACGGTATTGTCGGCCTGGATGTCGCTGGGTCGGACCAGGCCGGACAGCGTGATGGTCTGACTTTCGCCGTTCTGCTTGATGTTCTGCGTGCCGGAAATCACCAGGTTACCGTTGGGTTTAACCTCGATGACTTTCACGGTGATCCGGGCTGTCACCTTGTTGGTATTGTTGATGCTGCCCTTGGAAGAGAAGTTGTCGCCCTGCGAGGTGGACATCTCCGGGATGAAACTGAGCAAGCCGGTCCCTTTATCCGTCGATCNNGCGGGCGACGGTAGAGCTTTCGCTCACGATCACCGTCAGGATGTCGCCTACCGCCCGGGCCCGCTGATCCCCGAAGATCACGGCGGTCGGCGCGCTGTCCGACCAAAGCGAGGTCGCGCCGGCCTGACTCAGCGGCAGCAAAGTGAATACAGCGGCCAACAGCAACCGGAAAACCCAGAAACCCCGTGACGTTGTGCAACGAGTCTGGTTCATATTTTTCACCCTCCCGGCTGGTTGAGCACCAGCACTGATTTATCATTCTGGACCCGACCGGTCAGAAACTTCTTGGTAACCAGATTCTGTACCCGGACCAGATCGCCCGCCGCGCCCTGCGCAAAGGTAACGCCGTTCGCAACGACTTCGAGTTCGCCCACCCGGGCGACAATTTTGACATTTTCGCCGCGTTTGATGAGGATCGGCCGGGTCAGATTCCGCTCGCCAATCACACTGCCGGGCGGCAAAGCATAACGCACCTGCAGGCCGATTGCCTTGTCCAGTTCCGTCAGGTAGCCGGCCGCCAGCTTACCGGCATCCATTCTCTCCAGGCGAACCGACTGTTCCGTCAGGATGTCGCCGGCATTCAGGTTCGTCGTTGCCACCACCACATCCAGCAATCGCCGGACTTCGAACTGGACCGGCACTTTCACGAAACTGCGCCCGTCGCTCCGGACCGCCACCTGGACAGTGGTCTGGCCGGCGTAGCGGATGACTCCGTACAGTTCCGGCACGAGTTCCAGCTTGCCGACCGGCGCCGGCAGGTCCGTCGGCAGGTCCAGCAGCGTCACCGTTGATCCCGCCGCCGTCTGGGTCAAAAAGGACTGGGCGGCTTCGGCCAGTTGCCGGCCGCTGACCGTTTGTGACCGGGTGGTAATTTTAAGCTGCGGCGGCACGCTCCAGGTAATCGCGGCAAAGTCGACCCGGTTCGCCGCCAGCTTTGGTTCGAGGGTTGCCGGGGTCAGGTATTCGGTCGTGCCCGGCTTCGGGGCATCGCCGAGTGGCAATTCCCGAAACAGTTTTACCCGCTCGGCGGAATCGCCGCTGACATCGGCAATGTCGCCGAGCGTCAGCCAGGGACCCTTCACCTCGGACTCCGGCCGGACGGCGATGGTCAGGTTGGCGGCAAAGACGGTCGAAGTGATCAGCCAGATCATGGCCGCGGTCAAAAGGAGCGTCCTGATCTGTTTCATCGTCGCCACCTACCGTTTCATTGTGTTCGCCGTCGACAGCATTTCATCCGATGTCGTGACAGCTTTTGAGTTCAGTTCGTAAGCACGTTGGGCGACGATCATGTTGACCATCTCCTCGACAACCTGCACGTTCGACATTTCCACATACTTTTGAACCAGGGTTCCGGCGCCGTCAGTGCCGGGATTGCCGACTGTCGGCGTGCCGGAGGCTACCGTTTCCTTGAGCAGGTTGCTGCCGATACTGTCGAGGCCGGCTGGATTGACGAAACGGGCGATCTCGATTTGGCCCAGGTTCTGGGGATCGGTCTGGTTCGGAATCTTGGCAGTGACCACTCCCTCGGCGGAAATCGTCACTTCTGTTGCATTGGTGGGGATGGTGATCTGCGGTTCGAGAAAATATCCTTCCGCGGTCACAATCCGGCCCTGCGAATCTTTTTTGAAGGATCCGTCCCTGGTATAGCCGAGGGTTCCGTCCGGCATAGTGATCTGAAAGAAGCCATCCCCCTGAATGGCGACATCCAGACTATTGCCGGTCGACTGGAGGCTGCCCTGGGTAAAAATGTGCTGGGTGGCCACCTGCCGGGAACCATGCCCCATCTGAACGCCGGTCGGCAGCATGTTGTCATTGCCGGTCGTTGCCCCGGCCTGCCGTATCGTCTGATAGATCAAGTCCTGAAATTCTGTCCGCATTTTCTTGAATCCGGTGGTGCTGACGTTCGCCAGGTTGTTGGCGATGACGTCGATATTCGCCTGTTGCGCCACCATGCCGGTCCCGGCTGTCCACAGCGATCTCATCATAACGCAAAAAAACCTCCTCAGATACCAAAATCAGCCGTATCGATCATTCAACGGCTGCGGGGCCTCCGCGAAGGTCCGGCCCCTTATCCTTTTTCCTGTCCCTGTCCGTTACAGGGAAGCCACCTGGTTGACCGCCTTGTCCAGCAGGGTGTCGTGCGTCTGCACCACTTTCGAATTCGTTTCGTAAGCCCGGTAGCCGGCGATCATACTAACCATTTCCGCCACCACATTGACATTGGAAAGTTCAATAAATCCCTGCCGGACCTTGGCTGTTGCCACTTGCCCCTCCACGCCGTCCGGCGGCCGGAACAGGGTAGCGCCCTCTTTTTGCAGGCGGCTTTCGTCCGCAAACTCTACCAACTGGAATGCGTTGCTCTCGACATCGTC
>DCTI01000188.1 GCA_002329525.1 Negativicutes bacterium UBA1444 | reverse complement strand
GGCGGCCCGGAAGTCTCCCGCCCGCAGCGGCAGCTTAAGCGAAGTCAACGAATCTCCGACCGGCACCGCTACGTTCAGCCGTTCGATGTCCTGTCGCAGCCCGGCCAGATTGTCATAATGAAATTTTTCATGTTCAGCCATATCTGTGTCCTCCCCAATACACTTATCCAAGGGTTCAAATCACGGATTTTCGGATCACCAGCTGCGCCGGCAAAACCTCGATTTTGCTCCGGCCGCTCCGCCCGCTTTCAATCAAGTGAATCAGGCGTCGGCAAGCCCGGACCCCCATTTCATAAAACGGCTGGGCCACCGTGGTAAGCGGCGGATCGATCTGATTGGAAAAATCCAGATTGTCGAACCCCATCACCGAAATATCCTGCGGCACCTGCAGCCCGGCATCCCGGATTGCCCGAATGATCCCCATCGCTTTGGGGTCGCTGGTGGCAAACACCGCATCCGGCCGCAGGCCCGCCGCCAATACTTCCGTCATGGTTTCATAGCCGTCGTCCCAGCCGCTGATGTCATGAATCACCAGCTTGTCCGGCTCGCCCACCCCGGCTTCCCGCAACGCTCTTTGATATCCCTCGTAACGGTGCCGATACAGCGGCAGATCCAGGGACCCGTTGATGAAAGCGATTTTACGAAGGCCCCGGCCCAGCATATAGCGGGTTGCCTCATACGCGCCGCCCTCGTTGTCAAGCACCACCGTATTCACCGATTTGCCCAACTGCCGGATCAAAAAAACCACCGGTACCCCTTCATCAGGCAAATCCAGCAAATATTCGTGCCCCGGCCGGGCGGTGGAAAACAGGAATCCATCCACCAAGCGACGCCGCAAGCTTTCAATGTACAGTCGCTCTTTGTCGATATTCTCGTCCGTGTTGCACAAAACCACCGTGTACCCGTGTTGTTCGGCGGTATCCTCGATTCCCCGGATGGCCGCCGGAAAAACCAGACTGCGAATATTCGGAACCACCAGGCCAATCGTGTGCAACCGCCCGCCCTTCAGGCCCTGGGCGACAGCATTCGGCTGATAGTTCATTTGTGCAACAGCTGCCAAAACCCGCGACTTGGTCTCGGCGCTGACCGGAATCTTGCCGGTCAGTACCCTGGAGACGGTGCTGGCCGAAACTCCGGCGGCTTTTGCCACTTCCTTGATGTTAACCAATCCAGTTCCTCCCGCCTGCAAACGTTTCTGCAAACGTTTGCATATTAGTTATTCGTGCCCCTTGTTTCATTTCCTGCTATATTACAAAATTTTTTTCGCAATAATTTTGCCTTCACGGTGCGATCCGCAAACGCCAAATAGAAACCAATCTCCGACTCCGAATCTGGACACTTTGCCAGGTCCCGGCGACGCCTGGTCGCGTTTACGCAGCGCCCGGTCCATTCGCTGAAGATGAAGCAAGTCGAATAAATTTTATTGACAGCTTCCTGTTTTTTCATATATCATGGAATTGTTAAGAGGGAGTAGTTTGATTCGCAAGGTCAACAGTACGGATTGATCGATTCGCCTGGCTTTGCGACCAATGGCCCGTTGTCGTTGGTAACGAGACTTTTAACACGGTTCTGTTCGTATGGGCAGGTTCTGTGTTGAGAGTCTTTTTTTGTACAAAGACTCATCCAAACAAAAATCCCGTCGGCAGGACCCCGAACCTGGAACGAATTGAGGGGAAGAGGTGTTTGGAATGTGGTTTGCCAAAAGCGCATCGGAAGTACTCCGGGAATGGAACGTCGACCCGGCGGCCGGCCTGTCCGGGGCGGAAGCCGCGGCCCGGCTCGCCCGTTACGGCCAGAACAGGCTGAAGGGAAAACCGAAAAAAAGTCTGCTGTCACTGTTCTTCGCCCAGCTGCAGGACATGTTGATCTACGTCCTGCTTGGTGCCGCAGTCATTACGCTGTTCATCGGCGAATACGCCGACTCCGTGATCATCCTGTTGGTCGTGCTGCTGAACGCCGCCATCGGCGTTCTTCAGGAATACAAGGCGGAAAAGGCCATCGCCGCCCTCCAGCAGCTGACGACCCCGCATACACTGGTCCGGCGCGACGGCGAGGTTCGGGAGATCAATTCCGAGGACCTGGTTCCCGGCGACATCGTCCTGATTGATGCCGGTCGCTATATTCCCGCCGACCTCCGGCTGATCGAGAGTGCAAACCTGCAAATCGAGGAATCAGCCCTGACCGGCGAATCCGTGCCGGCGGATAAGGATGCCCGATCCCTGATCGGCGATCCCAAGGTTCCGATCGGCGACAAAATCAACATGGCCTTCATGTCGACGCTGGCTACCTATGGTCGCGGCGAGGGCGTTGTCATCGCCACCGCCATGGACACGGAAATCGGCAAAATTGCCCGGATTCTCGATGAAGACAACGAGCAACTGACGCCGTTGCAGCGACGGCTCGAAGAACTGGGCAAAACACTCGGTTTTCTGGCCATCGGCATCTGCGTGCTGATATTTGGCATCGCCCTGTTCCAGGGGCGCAACATGTTCGAAATGTTCCTG
>DCTI01000072.1:8770-26426 GCA_002329525.1 Negativicutes bacterium UBA1444 | reverse complement strand
ATTGTTGCTGGCCGCCGTGAAGGACAGCGTCGTGGTCTGCTCGTAGTTAACCCCCAAGCGCCAGCTCATCACGAACGAAACCGCGAACATCACGGCGAAGTAGATCAGCAAAGGAATTGCGATCCGAACCACATCCAGCGGCAATTTTACAATATAGCTGCCTTTCAGCGAAAACATCACCACAATGGTGAACAGCAGGGAAATCAAGGCCAGCGGGCTGATTTTCGGCACAAAGACTTTTTCATACCAGTCGCGACCCCGCATCGGCAAAAGAATTTTTCGGGTCAAGAATCCCGCCACGAAGGGGATGCCCAGATATACCGCCACACTTACCGCCACGTCCTTCATGGATACCTGGATGTTCATGCCCTGGAAGCCGATCCAGCCCGGCAGTACCGTGATAAAGAAATACGCATAGACCGAGTACAGTAATAGCTGAAAGATCGAGTTCAACGCAACCAACGCCGCCGCATACTCATTGTCGCCATCGGCCAGGGAGTTCCAGACGATCACCATGGCGATGCAGCGCGCCAAACCGATCAAGATCAAGCCCACCATGTATTCCGGCATATCCCTCAGAAACAGGATCGCCAGCGCAAACATCAGAACCGGGCCGATAATCCAGTTTTGCACCAGCGACAGCGCCATAACCCTGCCGTTGCCGAATACTTTCCCCAGTTCCTCGTATTTCACCTTGGCCAGAGGTGGATACATCATTACGATGAGTCCGACAGCGATGGGAATCGACGTGGTCCCGACCGAAAATTTATCCAGCCAGGCCGGGATACTGGGAAAGAAATAGCCGGCGCCGACACCGGCTGCCATCGCCAAAAAAATCCACATCGTCAAAAACTGATCCAAAAAAGATAACCGTTTTGATGCCCCGTTCATCCGTCCCAACCTCCATTTTTCAAATTATTTTTGTTCCTGTTTCCGGAAGGCATAGCAAATACAGTCGTCCTGGTCGCTGGTGATCTGTCCCAAGAAGGCAAGCACATCTTCCGCTGTCGCCTTGTCCAGGCGATAGCGCATCCAGGAGCCGTCGCGAGCGGCGCTCACCAGTCCGCATTCAACAAGGATTTTCATATGATAGCTGAGCGTCGGCTGCGTAATGCTGAGATAGGACAAGATATCGCCGGCGCACATTTCACCGCAGGACAGCATATCCAGTATTTTGAGCCGCGTCTCATCCGACAGCGCTTTGAACGCCGGAACCTTGCCTGCATAATCCTGACTCATGCTTTCCCTCCGCTGGCTTGCGCCCATCAGGATATCGATAATTATCAATATCTCGGTTTCACTTTATCCCAAAGCTGGATAGTTGTCAAAGGATTTTTCACCTATAAAAAAAAAAGCAATGTTCCCATAGAACACTGCTTTTTATTTGCCCCGCCGCATGAAATCCCGAAGGGGAATCACTCAGCTTATCCCAATTTCCGCTTCAAATCATCCAGGTCTCTTCTCAGTCCCGCCAGCTCCGATACGTAATCGCTCTCCGTACGTCTCATGCAACAACCGAAAAATCCGGTGCTACGCCGGCGACTGCAAAAATACAGCATCATCCCAAAAAACAGCAGGGGAAATATCAGCATGATCCAGGGGAATCCGACGCCTGTGCCAAAACAGGGAAACCAGTTCATATCATTCACCTCCGATTTGCATTATCATTGTTTTTCAGTCAGCCGTTGCCTTCCCGCCAATGCCGGCTATGGCGCGGACAGGCTTTCANNCCCGATTGAATATCGGCTGCCGCCGGAAACAGATTTGCGTTCTTTTCCACCCCGAAGTCGGTCAGGACGATATGGTGCGAAGCCTTCACTCCCGCCGCCTCCAAGGATTTCAGAGCGCAGCGGACCCCGCAGCCGTCGACCGCGACCACTCCGGCATTGGCTTTGGCGGTTTCGACGATTCCGCCGACATGCCCGCCAATCCCCGCTAGGCAATACAATTTTCCGACCCCGTCCCGCGCCAGTTCCCGGCAAGCGTCATTCGCGATCTGACCGACGCTGGAACCACCGGCGCAAGCAAACAACAACGGCACTCCCGCCGAATGTTCAGTATCCATGATTGCTTCTCTCCTCTCAAATTCCGCCGCAGCCGCAACCGCAGCCTGTTTCTTCGCGGGCAGCGGCCGACGAAGTTCTTCCGGACAATTCTTCAACATATTTGTCCATGCGCTGCGCCGCGCCTTTGCGCACGATTTTCCCAACATTGACGGCCGCCTCGATCTCCTGCTCAGTAATGCCCAACGCTTTCGCCTGCGCCACGCAATACTGCAGGCAAGGCTGGCAGTTCACGCCGACCGACACCCCGATCGATATCAACGATGTTACGCGCTGATCCAAACTCATTTCATTCACCTCCGTTCTCTGTATATATAGACGAGTTTGGCAACCAAAAAGATACACGGTCCCGAAAAAATAAAAACGTTGCGGCAAGTTTCGCTGCAACGTTTCAACAACCTTATGCTTCTCCAAGTATATGCCGGTTTGGGGTTAGCCGCGGTTCGCCCTGTCTGGGTCTTCGCCGCTGTTCAGGGGATCGCAGGTCAATTCATTTCGTTCGTCCCGGGAAAACTGGCAGGCGTCCAACAAGGCCTGCTTCAGCTGTTCCTTGGCGCGATGCAGCCGGATTTTCACCGTATCCAGGCTTACATCCATAATTTCGGCAATCTCGCGGTTTGTGAAACCCTCCAGTTCGCTCAGGATCAACGGGGTTCGATAGTTCTCCGGCAACCCATAAATGACATTGCGAATACACTCGTTCGCCGCCCGGCGCAAGGTCTTTTCTTCCAAAGAGGAAACAGTCTCCCGGCCATCCGCCGCGACCTCGTCAAGCTCCTGCCCCAGCAGGGTTTCCCGCCGCGAAGCGGTTCCGCGCAGGCGATCCACCGCGACATGAGTCGCAATCCGATACAGCCAGGTTTCGATTTTGGCCTCGTGACGAAAGTCCTCATAGGCCTTGGCGGCCCGGATGAACACTTCCTGGGCCAAATCCTCCGCATCCTGGACGCCGACCATTCGCGTCAGGTACCGCAGAATCCGGATATGGTGTTCGGCATAAATCCGGTCAAA
The DNA here is from genome assembly GCA_002329525.1 of Negativicutes bacterium UBA1444. GTDB lineage: Bacteria > Bacillota > Negativicutes > UBA1444 > UBA1444 > UBA1444. The sequence continues at coordinate 23,352 of DCTI01000072.1, read as the reverse complement.
TTCGGCTATCCCGCTCTGCATTGCGCTTCCCTTCCTCCAGTTCGATTGCCGGCAATGGTAATGATGACTCCCTTCGCCTATTTCTGCAGCGAGTACAGCGTCTCGGCCAGGGTTTTCAATTCCCGCGACAGCTCCATCAGTTCCCGGCTTTGGTTGGAGATGGACTCGATCACCACCGCCTGGTCGTCGATCACGCCTTCGATCTGGCCGGAGGCGGCCGAAAGATTATTGAGGGACTCCTTCATCCGTTTCAGGATATCCGCGATCTGCACCGTCGACGTCGCGCTGTTCTCGGCCAGCTTCCGCACCTCTTCGGCCACCACGGCGAATCCCCGGCCCTCCGCCCCCACCCGGGCCGCCTCGATGGAGGCATTCAGGCCCAGCAGATTGGTCTGGCCGGCGACTTTTTTAATAAAGGACAGGACGGCATCGGTTTCTTTCATTTCCGTTTCCGCCTGCTGCGACAGGGCCGTCAGCGAGCGGGCCTGGCCGCTCAGTTCCTCGGCCTGCCCCGTGATCGATTGCAGAGAGTCCGCCAGCGCGGTCGCCGAAGTCGCCAAGCCTTGCGCAGTATGCTGAAGGATATCCCGGCGCTCCAGCGACTCGTGGATGACCACCGCTCCCAGCACTTCGCCCTGCTCGCCCACAATCGGCAGGCTGATGGCGACATAGGGGAACCCGTACAATTCCTTCGGCACTTCCGTCACGATCCGCTGGCCGGTTTCCATGGCTTTATGCAGTCCGGACCCCGGCTTGACCGGGTCGCCCGGCCGCGCCTGCGCCGCCAGTTCGGGAATGCAGTTCGACGCCAGCAACTTTTCCCGGTCGCAGACCACCATGCCGACTTTGCCGCTGACCAGGCGGGGAATGTACTCGGCAACCTGACAGAAACACTCGAGCAAATGATTGGAATCCATCGTCAACGAACCCTCCTTACATTTCCATAAGGGCAACAGTAGTTCTTCTCCGTTATGAAGGCTTGCTGAAAGAAGAGTGTCAGTTACAAGAAATTAGTATGCAACACAATAATTTCACGTCTCAGTTTAAGCATGAGCTGCTTCCGCTTCGTACCCCATTTCTATTGCCACACGAAGTAAACCCGATAGAAAGACATTGTAACTATGCGACAAGTTTGAATGGGCTGATAAGTGCTTAGCCATACGTCTTGCCCCTTCAAGCTTTTGAAAATCCGGTATACTTCTCTCCAACTCTACCGAAGGCTTATGCCATTTGTCAGGATTCATGTAACGATGATGATTTGCCGGAGTATCGAAGCAACTTTCCGGGTAAGCTGCGGCAATCGCAGCTAAATCGCCGATATACCAACTCTCCAGCTCTTGACACACCAAACGTACCAAGGTATCCCCTCGCCCAGAATCTTGACATTTTTGCGCAAGTTCCTCTTTTACAGCTGTACAGCACGCGTTGTCATTGTCGCGCACCACCACAAATCTTACGCCCGGTTCACGCCAGGCTCGCAATTTACGGGGAAGACTTTTATCTAGCGCAGATTTTCCTTCGTGGGGTACACATTGAAAGGTTAGTCCAGGAAACAATCTCGGAAGCAATCCATCCAACAATTCTTTCATCGAGGGTTCTTCCAATAATAAAACGATTCTCCCATTCATTTCATCAAACCTTCAAACAAATTTTGCTTCCACAGATAGCCCGGCAAATCGCCTGCTGCAATTAAACTCTGCAGCGTCGAGTCTTCGCTGGCGCGAACTATCGTTGTAAAGCCCAAATTTTTTCGCAAACAATAGATTTCTTCAAGCTTTAAGGCATTAAGGAAATCCGGAGAATGGGTCGACACAAAAACCTGTCCGCCGCGTGTAGCATAACCGCGAAACTCTTCAGCCAGTTCCTGCAAAAATTCAGGATAGAGTTGATTTTCCGGTTCTTCAATCGCCAGAATCGGGAATGGTTTCGGATCATATAATAGCAAAAGATAGGCAAACATCTTAATAGTCCCATCAGAAACGAATCGAGCAATAAACGGGTCTTTAAAATTGCGGTCGCCAAATCGCAAAGCCAATCTTCCATCTTCTAAAGGTTTGGCTTCCACTCGATTGACGCCGGGAACGCGTCGTTCCATCGTTGTCAATACTTGATTGAATTTTTCAGGATGATAATTATATAAATATTGAGCAACCTGAGCCATATTGTCGCCACGAGCCGATAGATGTTCGGCATAACCGTCCTCGACGCTGGGGCGCGCATCACTGATATGAAAATCAGAAATATGCCAGTTCTCTACCATTGAACGAAATGCACGGGCTGCTTTGAAACGTTCAAACTGTCCAAGCCCTTTGATCGCTAAAATGTCCTGCGAGTCGAGTGCCTGTTCCTCCCGATTCAGTTCTTTATCAGCTTTCGAAAAATCCTCTTCATTTGTAATCGCGTATCCCCTGCCAAAAGAAAAATCGAGGAAATGAAAAGGTGCCCCATAGCTGCTGCGTTTATACCGCAAAATCTCCCGAGCAACTACAGGTTGACCCTTTTCATTCAATTCGATTCTTAACAAGTACGAAACCAATCGTTCATGCCCTGTTATCTCGAGACGGAACTGCAGAGTCAATTCGATGGGTTCCTCTGCAAACCCCCGGCTGGTCAGCTCGTTCCATCCGCCACGTTTCGCCACAGCTTTTCCCACATTCATCAACAAAGCATCCTTGAGAAAGGCGAACACATCAAACAACGTCGATTTTCCCGTGCCGTTGGCGCCTATCAGAACCACCATCCGGGGCAGATTTTTCATCTTTGTATTATGAAAAACTCGGTAATTTTTGATCTCAATCGATTCGATCTGCATAAATCCACCCCAAATCTAATATTGTCTGATTCTTACATGACCGACTTGCACAATATCTGTTCAAAAGTTGACAAACGCCAGCATTCCTGCTTTCTTGCACGGCACCAGTGATATAAACGTATAAATCTTCTGCCTCGTGTTTCCAATTTCCTGCTACCTTTATATCAAAACAAATGGTGCGGTAAATATCCGTATCTCGTTGCACAGTCACAGATGCATCGCTTTATCTGGATTTTGGGAAAAATTCTGGTCGCGTCAAGTCCACAATAAGACCCCGCGTTTACGGAACCTAAAATAGCTTCTGTGTCCCTTTTCATTCGCTCCGGAACCAGCAGAAGCCGATCGAGAACAACCTCTCTTTCTGTGATCCCTTCATCGAATCACCCCACTTGCGGATTGCCGGTGTTCAACCGCCGACCCGCTGCTACCCTCGCATCGGCTCCAGACCCAGGCTGCGGATCTCCCGGACCTCGACTTTTTCTTCCACGCCATTGGCCCGCAGATTCCCAAGGATGGTGTCCAGGCCCTTGAGAGCGTCGTTGCCCATCTGGTCGGTGATGTTGATGAAGACATCCGAGCCGTCCCGCATCCGGATGCCGAGGCTGCCCCAGGCCGAACTGCTCAGGATCATGGCCCGGCCGGCCGCGCCGATCTGCGCCGAGCCTTTTCCCGCCAGGGCGCCGAGCCAGGACGCCGCAATCAGCCACTTCGGCGGCTTGAAGACGACGGGCTGAAAATACGCCATATCCCGATACAGGAACTCGCCCGCCCCCTTGTACGTCGACAGGCTTAGCCGGTCTTGCCCGATGCTGAGCGTAAAACTCGCGAACCAGGCGGCGATGAACCACAACCAAAGCCCCAGGAAAAAGACTGGCCAAAAGAAGAAGAACAGGGGCCAGCCCTGCGTGAACGCCTGCACCGTTCCCCCCGTGATGAAAAACGGCAAGGCAAAGAAGGGAACGCTCATCAGAAGGGCCACGATGTCGCCCAGCACCAGCCGCCAGCGGGGATACCGGATCGCCCCGGGAGGCGCGGACCGACGCGGCAGGAACGCATAAACCAGCAAGCCGAAAAGAATCAACCACAGACTGTACCGTCGGTAAGGGAACAGCAGGGACGTCGGCGGAGTGGGTCGGCTGTTGAAGCCGCTGCCGATCAGGAAGTCCTCGTCGGTATAGAAACGGTATTCCGCCTTGAGATACTGTTGCTTGTCTCCTTCCGCGCGAACCACATACGCATTATCATATTTTCGGACGAAATAGGACGCCAGGGCGCTGACCGGCGATTCATCGGGCCGGAAGAACAGGAATTTCCCCGGATATTGATCCGCAGGCAGCCGCCATTGCCAGCGTTCGGCAAGCGCCTTGTCCTGGGCGAGGGCGGCGACGGCGCCGAACAGCTCCGTCCACTGCGGGTCGTTCCCCGCCACCAGTCGGCCTTTGGTCTTTTCCGCGATATACGCTTCGCGGGTCAGATTCCGCTGCCTATTCGACTCTTCCGTCGGCATGCGGAAGCCCATGTAAGAGCCTTCCCGTTGCTGTTCCCGCGCAAAATCGACGGGCGTGACGAGCACAACCGGCGAGAGGGATGCGGCAAGAGCGAGCAAAACGGCGCCGCATACACAGATCAGGAACACAAGCCGTCGCCACAGTTCTCTCATGGTGAAAAATGGCGCCCAGCGTTTCGGCCAAGGATTTCAATCCCAGCAGACTGGGTTTTCCGGCGACTTTCCGGATGGCAAAAACACTCGGGCAGATTGTTGGAACGCATCACTGCCGAAACCTCCTCACATCGCCGAAAACCGCTGCGGCCAGACCGGTTGACGCGCATTATAAATACCCCAAGTATTCGGTGCCGGGTTCTGTTTGTCCTGCCGCCGCGCCTCATTGACAGCAAACTCCCGCGTCATTTTGAAATCATTGCGGGTCGCCGTGAAAAATACAGTAATTTTTATAAATCCAGAAGGAAAGTCATCGGTCTTTGGTAAAATAGAAAAAACAGGAGGATAAAAAATGCATTTTGTAACATTTGAAGTCAATGGAAAAGCCGAAATTGGGGTTTTGTCGCCAGACAAAGAATTCGTGATTCCTTTGCAGGCGGCCGAACAATTAACCTGCGGCAGCACAACCTTGCCGGGCACCATGCTGGAATTGCTGGATCAAGGCGACGCGGCGGTAGCGATTGTTCAAAAAATCATCGCCAAACTGGACGCGTCCTGTCCAAAATTGGCGCTCGCCGAGGTGCGCATCCTGGCGCCGATTCCCCGGCCGCGCAAAAACATTTTCTGCATCGGCAAAAACTACGTCGAGCACGCGCTGGAATTTGAAAAAACCAAAGATGCCAGCGTCGCCGTGCCCAAGGTGCCGGTCATTTTCTCCAAGCCGCCCACTTGCGTGGTGGGAACGGGCGCGATTGTCAAAAACCACAGCCATATGACCTCCCAGATCGATTACGAAGTGGAACTGGCAGTAGTCATTGGCAAGAAAGCTTCCCGGGTTGCCAAAGAAGAAGCCTATGATTATGTTTTCGGTTATACCATCATGAACGACGTATCCGCCCGCGACCTGCAAAAAGCGCATTCCCAATGGATCATGGGCAAAGGCCCGGACACTTTTGCGCCCCTGGGGCCCAGCATCGTTCACAAGAGCGCCATCCCCAATCCTCACGACTTGTTCATCAAGTGCGCGATCAATGGAGAACTCCGCCAGAATGGCAACACGAAGGATATGGTATTTGACATTCCGACATTGATCGCCACGCTGTCCTCGGTGGTTACCCTGGAACCGGGCGATATCATCGCCACCGGCACTCCAGCCGGCGTCGGCGTCGGGTTTAACCCGCCGAAATTCCTGAATCCCGGCGACGAGATGCGGTTGGAAATCGAAAACATCGGCGTATTGGTCAATACCATCGAAAAGTAATTCCGCCCCATAGATAAAAGGAGGCGGCACGTGCTGTTACGACACGTGCCGCCTCCTTTTATGGTTTCGCCTTGCCTTCAGGCCTTCACAAAATAGATCGACCGGTTGCCGCCCTGCTTCAGTGCATAGTCCAGGGCGACGTCGGCCTCCTCCAGCAATCCTTTGACCGTGCTGCCGGCGGCGGCGTAGGCGATGCCGATGCTGACGGTGATGCAGACTTCGCCGCGGCTGGTTGGAATCTTGCCGTCGGCAACCTGATGGCAGAGGCGTTCGCAGACCGACCCGGCATCGGTTTCCGGTTTCAGCGGCATGATCAATAGAAAGGCGTCGCCGCCGGTGCGGCCGACACTGTCATATTCCCGAAGGTTGCCGGTCAGGGTCTGGGCCAGCCATCGCAGCACTTCGTTGCGGACTTTATATTTCCACTCCTGACTGAGGGTCTTGAAAGAATCGATGGCGCAAAGCCCGACGGCCAGTTCCTCGCCGTGACGTTTGCAGCGGGCCAGTTGTTTGGACAAAACCTTCAGGACAGGACGATGCTTCATCAGGCCGGTTACCGGGTCGTGCATCGACGAAGTCTCCTGGGTTTGGCGGGATTCCGCCAGCAAGGCATTGGCCTGTTCCAGCAGTACTTCCTTGATCCGCAGTGTTTCGGCAAGTTCCGTGCGTGACCGCTGCAGTTCCGCGTTTTGCGTCTGCAGATCGTGGATCAGCCGCAGCATCTCCATGGGCGTAAGCACGCCGGGTTTCGCCGTCGCAATCATCGGGAATCCTGCGGTCCGTTAGTCAAGACTGCCGAAACGCCGGCACCTAGTTTTTCAAGCTCGGCAAGGTCGCCGTGGATCTTGCCCAGCGGCACACCCGGCGAGGCCATCCGGGGCCGGTCGTCGGTGCTGGCCGGCGTGGGCCCGAAAAAGATGCAGAACGCGTTGCCCGGCGGCCATAGCGCCACTTCGCCCGGTTCGTACAGGTCGCGGTGTTCGCCCTTGGCCGGGATACGCGTCCCGAGGCTGCCATAATACTCGCCGCCCCAACGACTCAGGGACAGTTTTTGCGGCAGCCCAGCCGCCAGAGCTTTGGCGGCCCCATTGTCATAAAGTTCGAGTTCGAATTGCAATCCGCCGATTTCGATCCTCACCCTACGATCACCTCTTGATAACGAATTTTTACGGACATCTTCCTGTTCATTCTCGGAAGCAACGCCGGTTTCCTGCAAGGAACCCACCCCCTTGCCCAAGAAAATTTTTCCTGGTTTGGCTCCATCAAAAACACTGAGGTCCCGGCGCATTCACCGGGACCTCAGTGTTGCTTTTCTTATAACGCCGACATGATCTGGTGGGCGTCGCCGGCCACCTGGTAGCGGAACGCGGGATTCGCGCCCTGCACGAAGCCGCGCAACCAGGTCTCGTAATACTTGGCCATCGCCGCCTCGTCCACGCCGGTCCGGCGCCAGTTCGGCGCATGGATCGCCATCACGCAGTCGCCGGCGTCGCAGGGCATGCCGTTCAGGAAGTAGTCGTTCAGGGCTTTCAGGATACCGGCCGCCGAATCCAGGGTGTAGCGGCCGGATTGGGCCGCGGCGGCGCCGGTCTGTTGACCGTGTTCGGCATAGGCCTTTTCGATGAGGTCGTCGGCAGCGCCACCGCAGGTATCCAGCAGTTCCTTGATGAACGCCGCTTCGCGGCTCTCGGCCAGATTGATCTGCCGCTGCAGCCAACCGTGGATGTTGTCGTGCTCGATCAGTTCCGCCAGGTCCTGGTCCGGCAGCGGCCGCCCGTAGGACTGCGCCACCTGCTCCCGCAGTTCTTCCGCGGTTTCGCCGCACATCGCGGCGACTTTTTCCGCCAGGAAATCCTGCCGGTCGTTGACCAGCCGGATCTTGTTGTACAGCCAGTAATGAATCGGTCCGATGAATGCGCTCATGTTATTTCCCTCCCAATGCCACTTGATTTAATGCCGTCACCAGTTCGTGAACGTCGATTCCGTGGATGTCCGCCGCCTTGGTGAGCGGCTCGCCCGTCGACGAGGGGCAGCCGAGGCAGCCCATGCCGAACCCCCGCAAGGTGGAAATGGTCTGCGGATAAACGCGGATGATGTCGGCAACCACGCTGTCCGGTCGTATCGGATCACCCAGTACCAGCGTTCCTTCCGTCAGGGCCGCCGGCATCGCCGTCAGGCGTTCGGCTGGCGCCACCGACGCGGCTGCCGCCGCTTCGGCGCCGGCGCCGCCTGCGAACTCCGCCAGTACATCCTGCCGGAACTTCGCGAAGCCGATCCGGTCGATGAACTGGCCAACCCGCTCGATGTCCGCGTGCTTCTGATAGTAGCGGACCACGATGTCGATGATCCGCAAAGTATCGTCATAATCCAGGCCGCCGATCAGTTTGTCCGCCAGGCGGGGATGCGAACCGGCGCTGCCGCCGACGTAAACGTCCCAGCCGGCGTCGGTGCCGATGACGCCGACATCCTTGATCACCGATTCGGCGCAGGAGTTCGGGCAGCCGGACACGCCGAACTTCATTCGTGACGGCATTTCCTTTTTAATGTAGCGGCGGTCCAGCTCCAGGCCCAGCTTGACGCTGTCCTGCTTGCCGCGTTTGCAGAACGCCGTGCCGGGGCAGATCTTCACACTGCGGACGCAGTTGGCGAAACCCATCGCCGGCTGCATGCCGAGCTCTGCCCAGACCGCGTCGATATCTTCGCCCCGCAGCCCGGTGATCATGATCCGCTGCGCCGAGGTCAGTTTCAGGGTTCCGTGATATTTTCGGGCCACTTGGGCGTATTTCTCCAGCACTTCCGGCTTCACAAAGCCGCCGGGCAGATGGGGGGTGACGGCGTAGGTCTTGACGCCGTTGCGGATTTTCTGCAGATTGGCTCCTTTAGGTAGCATCATTCATTCCTCCATTGTCCATCGAAATTCTTTTCTTGCTCCCATCATAGTGGAAATCGGGACGAAATGCTGTGATATAAATCACATTCCGGAAAAAAACAACAGGATTTCCACCATCGAAAATCCTGCCTTGCCTCGCCGTATTCAAGCGGGTTCAAAATAATCCCGCAGCCGCCGCCGGTCCCGCACCACCAGCCGCCGCTCGTCATCGTCGATCACGCCGTCGTCCTTCAGCGTCCGAAACACCCGGCTCACCGTCTCCCGCGTCGTGCCGGCCATATTCGCCAGATCCTGCCGGTTGATCTCCAGTTCCACTTCCCAGCCGCGCTCGGTCTGGCGGCCGTAACGTTCCGTCAGATAATCCAGCGCCTGGGCGACCTTGGCCTGACTGTCCGACAAGGCGAGCAGTTTGATCCGGGACTGGATGTACTGCAGTTTCTTGCTCATCACCCGGATGATCCGCACCGCGATCTTCGGGTAGTCGACGAGCAGCGCCTCCAGGTCCCGGTTGCGGATCACGCCGATCACGGAGTCCTCAATCGCCGTCGCGCTCGCCGGATAGGGCGCTTCGTTGAACAGCAGCACCTCCGCGAACACATCACCCGGGCCCAGAATGTTGAGGATATGTTCCTTGCCGTCCTCGGAGCTTTTGAAAACCTTCACCTTGCCGCTCCGGATGAAATGGAAGCCTTCGCCGGGATCGCCCTCGGCAAACACCAGCCGGTTGCGCTCCACCCGGCGCTCGGCGGTAATCCGGCCGATCGCCGCCAGGTCGGCGGGTTCCAGATCCGCGAATACCGGCAGTTTCCGCAGATAGGCAAATTCCGCGCCGCTTTCGTTCACGGCCGCTATTTCACTTCCGCCACGCAGACGTAAGCGCTGGGCATGTGCCAATAGGCCCGCGGATAGACCTTGTAATAGGAAACCGCGTACTTCACGCCCGGCTTCAGTTGCCCGTAGTCGCCGCCAACCAGGCCGGCCAGGTGGTACCACGGTCCCGACTTCGACATGCCTTCCACATACAGGATCGCATTCTCGCCGGCCGCCGCCCCGACCCAGGCCGTTTCCACGACTTTCTCCGGCAGCGGGTAGTCGTCGGCGGTCCTGGCCCGGTATTCCGCCAAATCCCGCTGCAGCCGCTCCAGTTCCGGCTTGGCCTGCGGCCGCTTCATCTCCAGTTCGATCGCCCGGACCGTCGCCGCCAGGCAGGCGGTTTTCACCGCCGCCGGATCGTCCGCCGGCAGCGACTTGTTTGCCGTCGCGGCCCCAATCATGAGCTCGCGCTCGCCGGTCAGCCGGAACTGCTTGCTGTTGACTGTCAGGGTTTCCCATAGCCGGACCCGGTAGCGGCCCGCCTCCTTCAGTTCGAAGGCAGCTTGCAGCCTCGTCGGGATCGCCGCCTTGCAGGGCGCGCCGTGATCGCTGTTCCAGAGCAAGTTGACCGTGCGCAGGCCGTCGTCGCCCGCTGTGATCGACAGGATCTTCAGCTCATTGATCGCGATGCAGCCGCCGCTGATGAAGGGAACTGTCAGTTGCACCTTGCCGCCCTCGGCCGTGATGGCGAACTGATCGCCGTAGCCGCCGTCCGCCAGCGTATAGGTCAGGTTGTGCTCCGCCGACAAATCGCCGGCGGCCAGCACCGCCCCCGCCGTTCCGAACAGCAGACACATCGCCAAACCCAGGATCGTCCAAAACCGCCCGTTGCGCATATTGCTTCCTCCCCATCGATAGTTTGTCAGAAAATCAGCACCAACGTGCCGATTGTGATGAACACGCCGCCAAGAATCGTCTTGAACGTCGCCGCTTCCTTCAGGACCACGAACGCCAGCACCATGCTGATCACCACGCTGAACTTGTCGATCGGCACCACTTTGGAGGCGTCGCCCATCTGCAGCGCCTTGAAGTAAAACAACCAGGAAAACCCGGTGGCGAAGCCCGACAGGATCAAAAACAGCCAGCTTTTCCGGCCGATCTCGCCGATCTGGCTGTGCGTGCCCGTCACAAACACGATGCTCCAGGCCATCAGCAGCACCACGACGGTGCGGATCGCCGTGGCCAGGTTCGAGTTGACCCCCTCAATGCCGATCTTGGCCAGAATCGAGGTCAGCGCCGCAAACAAAGCGGACAGCAGTGCATAAACAACCCACATGATGTTCCTCCCGATATCCTCAACGCTTCGTCTTAGGTTATGAGCTCCGTCGGCCCGTCGCCGTAATGCGGATGGCGGTGGCGTCATCTTTCAGCCGACCCGCCTGCCGCTTGTCGCGGAATTGGCCGCAGATATCCCGGGCCGTCACCTTGCCCCAACTTTCCTCCGTCGTCAGGACGTCGGTGATTCCATCGGTCATGAAGCACACCGTATCTCCCGCCGCAAACGGCAAGTAGGAGGTTTCATACGTTTCTTTCCGGTCAATGCCCAGGAACAGGCCCGGTGTCGAGATTCGTTCCCAATTCAGCAGAAAATCGGTAATGCCAGCGGCAGCATAGCACAGCCGTCCCCGCGCAAAATCGATTTCAAAGGCGATCGCCGCGGCGAAGGAAGTCTCGTCGATGTAGCGGAAAATCCTCTGGTTCAGCCAGACCAGCTGCTCGGACACCGTCAGTTTCTCGGGNNAGCAGGGCCGACGCCAGGCCGTGGCCGGTGATGTCCAGCAGATAGCCCCGCAGGGTGCGGGTCGGCTCGTGCCACTCCAGATGGTACACGTCGCCGCTGACAAAGCCGGCCGGCGCGAACAGGGTCTCAATGGTGAACTCGTCGGCCTGCGGGGTCTCCGACAGCAAGGCTTGCTGGACCTGGGTCGCCAGCGCCAGTTCCTGCTCCACCTCCCGCCGCCGGATCATTTCCTCCGTGATGTCCCGCAAATTGATCAGCAGATAGCTGCGATCCGCGACCCTGACCAGGCTGGCCGCCCGCTCGACATACAGACGCCGCCCGTCCCGGGTCCGCAAAGGCCGGATCGTCGAAGGCAGAGCGCCGTCCCGCATCAGGCGCTGGAAAAAGCGTTGCGTGCTCTCGCGGGAATCGTCGAACAGGTCCAGCACTTCCAGCATCGCCGCGGCCGGCCGCCGATAGCCGGTCATCTGTTCAAACCGGGGATTGACCTCCACGAGGTTCAGCGTTTCCGCATCCAATAACGCAATCGCGTCATGGGACTGCATCATCAGCGCATGATAGAGTTCTTCCCTCTCCTGCAGCTCCTGCTCGATTTTTTTCCACTCGGTGATGTCCTGAAGGAACTCGACATAGCCGGCCAAATCCCCCACATCGTTCCGCACCGGAAAAATGTCGGCTTTGACGACGTATTCCCCGCCAGTTTTCCGCCGGTTGACAAACTCCCATTCGGTCCGGCCCGCCTGGCGAATGCGCTCGAATCTTTGCCGGCGCTCCTCCGCATCCAACGACCGGGAACCGAAAAAATCCGGCTTTTTCCCCCAAACTTCCGCCAGGGTGTAGCCGGTCAGCGCTTCGGCCGCCGGGTTCATATAGGTGATGTTGAAATCCGGGTCGGTGCGAATGATGCAGTTCGTCGCCTGCTCGACGATACTCGATAATTCGTGCAGCAGGGCATATCGCTCCGAACAGCAGTCGGCGCCGTAGTCGCCGCCGCCTTTTCTTCGTTTCATTGCTTCCCTCCGGTCTGGTCGCTCCGCCAGGCCAAAAGAACTTCCGTACCGTCGCGGCTGTACAGGATCTTGTCCGACAAGCTGAGCATCAGCGGCACTCCCCGCCCCATCGACTCATGGCCGCCGAAAGCGAACACATCTTCCGGGCGCGACCGCAGGCGCTCCAGCAGCGCATTGCCGGCAAACCCCATCCGGGTCGATTTTACGCGGACAATCAGTCGTCGCCCCACCGCGTTGATGCGGAGGCGGACCTGATGCGGCCGCGCTACGCCGTCCCGGCATTCCATGGCGTTGGCCAGCGCCTCGTTGACCGCCACCTCCACGAAGGAATGCGGTTTTCCCGTCCACTCGGCGACAGTGCGGGTGATCTCGCCGCGCAGCCGCTGATAGTCGCCATAACCGCCCAATCGGAAGATCCGGGGCCAGTGGCAGGCCTCCGGCAGGGTTTCCGGCAGTTGGCGGATCTGCAGGCACAGGGCCGCCACGTCCTCCGTACCCGTCGTTTCCGTCAGGGCGCGCAGGCGCGCGACCATTTCCGGAAACCGGTCCAGCGGCGGGTTTGACAAGCCGGCCAACAGGTCCCCGGCCCGCTTCGTGCAGAAATAGAAGGTATCGGCCACTGCCAGCGGCAGCGTATGGGTGACGAGCTGCGAATCCCGCCCCTCGGCGCCGGTAAACGCCGTTTGGCTGACCAGCCCGGTGTCGCCGGCGGTGGCCAGCCAGAACCGGTCCAGGCCCGCATTGACCCAGCGTAGTTCCCGGGTCTCCAGATCGATTTCCAGGGCTATCCCTTTGGCCTCGACTTCATCGCCGAAGTGTCGCCGGATCAGGCGATTCAGACGGCGGACCTGATCCGGCAGCGGCCAGTCCGTCTCGTTGATTTCCCGCAACATCACCTGCACGGCGGCGGCATACAGGGCCCGACTCAGCCCTTCTCCCATCGCTGCGAACAAAAATCCCCGCAGCAGCTTTTCGTCGCAGCGCCAGTCGAGGAAGTACAGATCGCCGCCCACGGCCAGCCCCGGTTGATAGACCGCCGCCACCTCGACACAGGAATTCGCCGGCGGCGGGGCCAGCAGGGCGGCCTGCATTTGCCGGGCGGTTTCCGCGTCCCGGCGAAACTCGGCCTCCATTTGCTGCCGATGCGCTACTTCCCGCTCCAGCGCCTGGACCTTCTGTTCGAGCTTACGAAACAGCGCGCTATTGTACTGTTCCAAAACGCGATCTGTCTCTGGCTCCGCCTTCACCGGGCCGGCCTGGGCGAACACCTCCCGGATGATCTGCAGCAGGACTTCCGGCGGCTGCGGTTTGATCACAAACCGATCCGCCCCCAGACTCAGGGCCAGTTCCTCATCCCGGCTGTCGGTATAGGTGGCGGTGTAAAACACAAAGGGGATCCGGCGCAACAGCGCGTCGTCTTTCCAATGCCGGCATAAAGCGAATCCATCCATCTCCGGCATCAGAATGTCGGAGACGATCAAGTCGGGCGGCGATGCCTGCGCCTTGACCAGGGCCGCCCGGCCGTTCCCGGCGCTGTCCACCGCATAACCGTTGCTTTTGAGAATCCGCTCCAGATAAATCCGGGAGTCGGCATTATCCTCAGCCACCAGAATTTTCATGAACGATCCCCCCTACGCCTTCAAGCCGACCACCTGACAAATCAGATTTTGTTGGTCCGCCGCCAGATTTTCATGGCCTCGGCCTGCCGGATCAGATCGTCGCGGAAATCCGGATGGGCGATGCTGATCAGGCGCTCCGCCCGTTCCCAGGTCGAACAGCCCGCCAGGACCACCTTGCCCCATTCGGTGACGAAATAATGCGCCTGACTCCGGGGAGTGGTCACGGTGCTGCCCTGCGGCAGCGTCGGCACCACCCGGGACCCCAGCCGGCCGGTCTTGGGATCGGTGTAGGTGGAACGGAAACACATGAAGCTCTTGCCACCCCAGGAAGAATACGCGCCGGTCACGAAATCCAGCTGTCCGCCGCTGCCGCTGATCTGGCGCACGCCGGAGGATTCGGAGGAAACCTGTCCGTACAGATCGACCTCCAGACAGCTGTTGATCGAAACAAAATGGTCGTTCTGGGCGATGACCGCCGGATCGTTCGTATAATCCACCGGATAGGAAGCCAGGAACGGATTGTGGTCGATCCAGTCGTAGAGACGCCGGCTGCCCATGCAGAACGCCCAGACCCCCTTGCAGCGGTCGATCTGCTTGCGCTTGTTGGTCAGCCGCCCCGCCTCGTACATCGTCAGGTAGGAGTCGACCAGCATTTCCGTATGAATGCCGAGATCGCGGACATCCGATTCGGCGATCAGCGTGCCGACCGCGTTGGG
>DCTI01000072.1:0-8738 GCA_002329525.1 Negativicutes bacterium UBA1444 | reverse complement strand
CCCGCCGGTCCACTTCATCGAACGATCCGGAAGGCAGTTCGAACAGTTTGCTGTTACCGCCCTCGACGATGTAATCGACATCCGAGATGTGGATGCATTCTTCCCGGCCGCCCAGCGCGACCGGCAGGTTGTCGTCGGTTTCGACGATCACGATCTTCGCCGCGTCCAGAATGGCCCGGGTCGCCGAATTCGTCAGCGAAAAATTGAAGAAACCATGCCTGTCCATCGACGTCAGCTTGAGCATGGCCACGTCGACCTGCAGCCCGCTGCGGTAGTAGGACGGTTCGTTGCGGTACACCATCGGAATATAGTTGACCAGGCCGGCTTCGTGCCATTTGCGCTCCAACCCGCCGAAATGCCAGCTACAGAGCGTGAAGGTATCCCGATTCGGGTCGACCCTGATCACTTCGCGGGGCTCCACCGTGAGGGAAGCGCGGATCTTCACATCCTCCAGCTGATCTTTCCGCCGGGCCAGCGCGGCGTCCAGCAGCGTCGGCTCCGACAGCGCCATCCCATAGTCAACCCATTGCCCGGACTGAACGACGGCTACTGCCTGCTCCGGACTGCGCAGTTTGGCCTGGTACTCGCTTTGCAGACTCAACTTGATTTCCTCCAGTCATACTAATGATGATATGGAAATTACATTTGACAAGACCGGCGGAAAATCCTTCCGGGATTGATCAGCCCGCAGCGCCGCGCCAAAGTTGTCGCGCGGAAAGATTTTCGGGACGCGAAGGATTTGCCGGCCGGGCGTCAAAGTAAAGTATAGGATGCGCTGCAGTGCGCGCCGGCAAAAATAATCCGGCCAATGGAGGAATGTATATGTTGAAGAGAGTTTTGGGAATCCGGCTCCTGCTGTGCTGTCTGCTCTTGTGCGGGATGCTGTTGGTGGCCGCCCCGACCCAGGCCGCGGTCAAAATCTTCGAGGAACCGGGCGTCGACCCGCTGGCGGCGCAGGATATCCGCACAGCGGTCAGCGCGTTCGAACTGCTGCTCAAGGAGGAATTGGCCGCCGACCTCCGCCAGGATGTCAGCCTGTATGTCTGCCCGGACGCGGACAGCTTCCGGCGGGTGAAGCAGCGGATGTTCGTGGAGAAAAAAGACAGCGCCGACAAGGGCGAACAGGCCTTCGGCGGCATCTGGTACAACAAGTCCGGCTACGGCGTGATCCTGATGGATCTCTCCCACCCCGCCCTGAAAACCGGCCAGGACAAAGTCTCGTTCGTCGGCCGCCATTTGTATTACCAGATGCTTTCCCAGTGGGCCGGCGAAGACTACAGCAAGAAGGCCCTGCAGTGGCTGGCGGAGGGAAGCGCCAACCTGGTCGCTTCCCGGATCGGCGAGTCGATCGGCTATGAAAGCGTCGAAAAATGGAAGCTGGACCGCTTCAATGTGTTGCGCGGCCTCAAGCGCAGCGTCTCACCCAGCGACATCGTCCAGCGCAACCCGGAAGCCTGGCTGAAATTCACCCAGGAGGGTCGGCGCCCCGACGCCATGGCCGACCTGATGGTCTTCTTCCTGATGAAGCAGAAAGGCCTGCCGGCCATCGCCAACTATTTCAAGAACGTGCCGGTCGTCTCCAGCGACACCGCCTTCGAGAAGGCGTTCAGCATGGAGATTGGCCAGTTTCTCAGCGATTATCAGGCCTGGTATATTCTCGCCATGGGGGAACCGGCCAAAATCGACTTTGGCACGCGGGGCGCCGTGTCGGCGGACAGTCGGGCCTATTTTGAAAAAGGCGCCGAACTGGCCCGGCAGCTGGCCTTCGATGCCTGGAAGGGACAATTGCGGGATGCGTTCCGGGTCGTCCTGACGGTGGACCGGGACGCCTACGTCGCGACAATGGCGCGGGAATTCGGCCTGACGACCGAGCAGGCGGCGGCCCAGGCCAAGAACGAGATCTGGACCGACCGCGGCAGTGTGGTCGTCATGAACGACGCCACCATGGCCGAACCGGAGGAAAAGATCTATCAGATCGCCTTCGTCGTACTCAGCCGGATGATCAGCGAAGCCGGCGGCGCGAAGAACATGGACAATATGAAGTGGCTGTCCTATGGCGCGGCCAACATCATGGCCGCCCGCTCCGCCGAGCGCAGCGGCTTCTGCCGCTACGGCGACTTCCAGGGCTCCTGGGAATACGGCCTGTCGCGCAGCCGCTCCTGGCCGCGCCTGACCGAACTGATGACCCTGCCAGCCTGGTCGACGGCGGCGGAAAAACACGGACCGCCGGCAGTGCGCGGTGTGGCGGCGCTGTCCGCCCATTATCTCGCCGACAAGTACGGTGGTTATCCCCGGATCGGCGAATGGCTGAAGGCCTCGAATGCTTCGGGCGATCCGGCCGCGGCTTTTCAGAAGATCTATGGGATGACGACGGCGCAGTTCTGGGAACGGGCCCGCGACTTCGTAGAGCCCGACTCGGGCGCCTGGAATCCGCCCGCTCCGTCGGATCCGAACTCCTCGCGCACCGCCGCGGAGGAAACCCCCTGACCCCAACCAATCTGTGGAAAGAAGGATGCAACATGGAAGAAACAGCGGTACTCCTGACCGTTCAGGACGGAATCGCCACCATCACCCTGAACCGGCCGGCCGCCATGAACTCTCTGAATCAGGAACTGACCACCGACCTGGCGGCGGCGCTGGCGGCAGTCCGGCGCGACCCGGCAGTCCGGGTGGCGGTTCTGACCGGCAACGGCAAGGCTTTCTGCGCCGGCGGCGACCTGAACTACCTCGCCGGCCTCGATACTCCGGCAGCCTGCCGGGACTTCATCAGTCAGGCCGGGGCGAACGTGGAGTCCATCCTGAACCTGGAGAAGCCGGTGATCGCCATGGTCAACGGCGTGGCCGCCGGCGCCGGCTTCAATATCGCGCTGGCGTGCGACGTGGTCTTCTGCGCCAGCACCGCCAAATTTGCCCAGAGCTTCTCGAAGGTCGGCCTCGTTCCCGACTGCGGTGGCCTGTTCCTGCTGCCGCGGCTGGTTGGCCTGCACAAAGCCAAGGAGCTGATGTTCACCGCCGACCTGATCGA
Organism: Negativicutes bacterium UBA1444; assembly: GCA_002329525.1. Taxonomy (GTDB): domain Bacteria; phylum Bacillota; class Negativicutes; order UBA1444; family UBA1444; genus UBA1444. Next base: position 5,713 of record DCTI01000072.1, on the reverse strand, counting down.
TGCAACGCAGGCGCTCGCGCTCGGCCTCGTCAATCAGGTGGTGGAGCCCGCGGATCTGGCCGACGCCACTTATAAATTCGCCCGTCGCCTTGCCGCCGGCGCGCCGCTGGCTCTCGGCATGATCAAGAAAATGGTGAACCGCAGCGACAGTCTGGACCTGCCGAGCGTCCTGGCCTGCGAGGCCGATCTGCAGACCATCTGCATGCAAACCGCCGATTACCGCGAAGGCGTGACCGCCTTCAAGGAAAAACGCGCCCCCCGGTTCACGGGAAAATAAGGAGCGACGAACATGACGACCCGACTGTATTACTACACCGGCACCGGCAATTCCCTCTGGGTGGCACGGCAGCTGGCGCAGCGCCTCGACGGGCCGGCGGAGCTGGTTTCGCTCGGCACGGACTATGCACTGCCCGACGCGGAGTGCGACCGGATCGGCCTGGTATTTCCGGTGCATGTCTGGGGCTTGCCGCAGCATGTCCGGGATTTCGCCGGACGACTGACTGCCGCGCCGAATCGCTATGTCTTTGCTCTGGCGGTCAATGCCGGCCAGGCCGCAGCCACGCTGCTGGACCTGCGCGACCGGCTGCAGGTGCGGGAAGTTTCCCTGCAGTGCGGCTTCGAACTGCGGCTGCCCTCCAATTACATCCTCTGGAACGGCGCGCAGCCGGTTGCGCAGCAACAGGAACTGTTCGCCGCCGCCCAGGCCAAACTGGACCGCATTGCCCCCATCCTCCGCGACCGTCTTCCCGGTCCCGTCGAGAGGGGTCCGTGGTGGCAGAACATCCTGCTCTCGGCCGTCAACCGCTTTGCCTACGCCAAGATGGCCACCACCGACAAGGACTTCTGGACGGCAGACACCTGCAACGGTTGCGGCGTCTGCGAGCGCATCTGCCCCTCCGCCAACATCCGCCTGGAACAGGGCCGGCCGGCCTGGCAGCATCGTTGCTCCCAGTGCCTGGCCTGCTTGCAGTGGTGCCCGCAGGAAGCGATCCGTCATGGCAAAAAAACCGCCGGCAGGCAGCGTTATCACCAGCCCGAGATTTCCCTGGCGGACATGCTGGCCGCCGCCCATCGCAATACGCACAATACGCCCGAATAGGGGAAGGAAGCGACCGCTTATGAAAAACCCGGTCAAGCTCGTCCTCATCGGCATTATCGCCCTGATCGCCGCCGGTTTGGCTTTCTGGCAATTCAGCGGCGCTTCCCTGACGGGGGTCGCCCGGCAGGTGATCCTGCAGACCGCCGGCAAATCCATCAACGGCACCCTGACGCTGGGCGCGGTCGACTTCTCGCTGGCCGGCGAGCTGACCGCCCAGCAGGTGGCGGTTCATGACAAAGGCGGCGCTTTGGTCGCCGCCGCCCGCAAACTGACGCTGAAACTCGATCTGGGCGACATTCTGAGCCGCAGTCTGGATATCGGCCGCATCCGCACCGTCCGCCTCGAGGGTCTGACCCTGCAGCTCAACCGGGATCAGCAGGAACGCTGGAATGTGAGCGAAACCTTGCGCCGGCCCGCCGCTGAGCCGACCGCACCGACCGCCGGTTTCCGCGGTCGGGTCGAGGTCGCCGACGCCGCCGTCGCCATCGCCACCCCCGACAGTCGCTATGAGTTCAGACAGGTCAACGGCAGCCTGGATTTCGCGAAGTACCCGGACCTCGCCNNCTCGCCATCGACCTGAAATCCAAACAGGGCGCGGCCAATCTCTCCAGCAAGGGAGTCTGGAATTTCAGCGGCGGCGGCAAGATTGACGCGTCGGTCGCCGGCGCCGACCCGGCCGCGTTCACCGCCGACAGCCCGCTGAAAGGGGCGGTGACGAGCCAGTTCCGTCTGGAAGGAACCACCGCCAAGCCGACGGCCCATGGTTCCTTTACCATCCCCGCCGGCACGCTGGGCGATACCGCCTTTCGCGACGCCGCCGGCGAATTTTCCTGGGCCGACGGCACACTGACTCTGGCGAAAACCCGTCTGAACGCCCTGGGCGGCAGCATCGCCGCCAGCGGGCCGATTGCCCTGGATACGCGGCGCTTCTCGCAGACGATCTCCGGCCAGAATATCGACAGCTCGCAGCTATCCGACAAAGACATCCAGGGCCGCCTCAACTTTAACGCCCAGGCCAGCGGCCAGGGCAGCTGGGATCGCGCCAACGCCGACGGCACGTTCAGCATGGGGACCGGTTCGATTTCCGGCATCGCCTTCGACGCTCTCACCGGCAATTTTTCCAAGCGCGGACCGGCCATGCGCTACTACAACCTGCGGGCGACCATCGCCGGTCAGGTGATTGCCATCGACGACGCCGACAGCCTGAACTCCATCAAAGCCCTGTTCCGGTTGCCACTGGTGCCCGGCCAGCCGGAACTCCCCAAGGCGCCGGCCGTTCCTGCCCTGCCGAAGCTGCCGACCCTGCCCCGCCTGTTCTGAGACAGGCTCCTCCCATCCCGGCTACAAAAAGAGGGCGGCAAGCCATTCCGGCGTGCCGCCCTTTTTCCTTTGTTCACTGTTATTCCTTGCGCTTGTAGGCTTCCGTGGCGTCCCAGCGCCACTGCCAGTTTTGCAGGTACAGTTTCGCCAGTTCTTTATTGCCGCGGATGACCAGTACATTCTCCGCGTTTTTCTCCTCCGCCGCCTTGGTGAAGTTGAAGCTGCCGGTGATGACGGTTTCCTCGTCGATGATCATGATCTTGTTGTGGGCAATGGCGAAATCATCGTCGATCCGTACCGGAACCCCGGCATTCGCCAAAAAGGTGGCCGAGGTATATTTCTCGGTTTCCTGGCTCTTGTCCAGCACGGCCCGGACGTTTACGCCGCGCTTGTGCGCGTCCAGCAGCGCCTTGGCGATGTCCGCGTTCGTGAAACTGTAGGCCTGGACCTTGATGGACTTCTTCGCTTCGCCGATCGTCCGGATGATCAGAGCCGCCCCGCCGCCGTTCGGGCTGAAGGCCACTTCGATCGTTCCGGTCGCCTGCACCTTGTTCGGTTGCCGGATCGCTGCCGGCATCGGGGTTTTCGCAGCCCTGGCCTGCGACATCGCCGCTGGGTCGGCGGGCGCCTTGCCGGATTTCGGCGGCGCTGCCGGCGTCCCGCAACCCCACACCGAGGCGAGCAGAGCGGACAGCACCAGCAGGATGGCCGCCTGCAGCCAGATCTTTTTCCTCAAATCAGCTCTCTCCTATCCCCAAACCTTCGTCAGTCAAACAGCACGAGCGCCATGACTTCGAGATTCTCGGTCCCGGTATTCTCCAGGCCGTGGCTCTCGCCGTTCTTCGTGTAGATCACGTCGCCGGCCTGGACCGGCGATTTCACGCCGTTGTCGTTGATCATTCCCTCNNGGTGCTGATGAAAGCCGATCGACGAGCCGGGCAGGATCACGTTGTGGGCGAACAGCCGCCCTTTGCCGCAAAATTCCGCCGGCGCCAGCAATTTTTTCATCCGCACTTCGCCTTCGCCGCCAAACCGGTTCTGGAAGGACTCCACCTGCAGATCCGCCGCCTTCTTGATCACGTTGTTTTCCTCCTTATTATTGTGGTGGCCGAATTCAGGAATTCACGATTTCGGAAAAATAAATCACAGTTACAATGTCGTCCGGCAGGATGCGCTTCTGGTACTTGCTCTGGAAATACTCGCGCAGGTCGTCGACGGTTTTGATGTCCGGGCTCTGGTGCCGCAGATCGTTCATGGTCAGGGCATAGAATTCCTTCGTATAGACCGTGTCGATCATGGCGTTGTAGAGTTTCCGCTTCGGCCCGTATTTCGGCCCGGCGGTGATCCAGACCACCGAGTTCTCCGGAAAGCTGTCCCGGATGTCTCCCAGGCGAACCGTGCAGTCTTTGGCCCGGGCGATCAGCAACGCTTCGTTTTGTGGCCATTCGAAATTCAGTGCAAACACGATATTCCCTCCCGGCATTTTCTCCTATGAGTAAAATTCGCTTTCAGGCGACTATTTCCCTGCGTCTAGAGCTCGCTGAACCGCAAATTCAGAATCGGGTAGTGGCGCCAGCCCGTATAGTCGAAATGCCACCACTCCTCCGGATAGATCGTGAACCCCTCGCCGGCCATCAGCAGCCGCAACAGCTCGCGCCGCTCCCGCTGGGCCGACGTCCCGCCGGGATAGGTCGGATAGGCCCGGATGGAAAACTCGTCGTAATCGCTGCCCATGTCCACCGCCGCCCCGGTTTCCAGACTGTACAGGCTGATGTCAACCGCGCCGCCCCGGTTGTGGCGCGAGCCTTTCGACGGGTCGGCGACGAACACCTTCTGCTGGTCCGGCGTCGCGTCCCAGAACATTTTCGTGACATACCAGGGCCGGTAGGCGTCGTGAACGATCAGGCCGTAACCATACTGCCGCAGCCGGGCGTGAACCCGCGCCACCGCCTCGGCGGCCGGCCGCTGCAAAAAGGCCCGCGCCTCATCGTACAGGCGGATGCCCATGAAATTGTTGGTGGTCGCATAGCGGATATCCAGCTTGATCGTGGGGTCCAGCTTTGTTACCTCCACCAGGTCCGGTTGACGGAAGTCGCCGCTTTCGACCGGCGGAACCGCCGACAGGGCCCGGCGCCGCAGCTCGTCCTCGCCCAGCAGCGCCTTGATCCGGAAGGTCCGACCTTCCTCGAAATCGAAGAAATGCCGCCGGTACTCCTTGCCGCCGATCNNCCGCGGCCCGCCGCATCCCGCTCGAAGCTTACGCCGGCCGCATCCCGGCGCAGCGGCGAATAGGCCAAAGCCCGGAACGCCTCGCCGGCCGTCCGCAGCGGGTAGGCGGCGTAGCCAGCGAACCAGACGTCGCGATCCTCCATCGTATCATAAACCAGTTCGAGCTGCCCGCCCNNGCTCCCGGACCAGCAGCCGCTCCCCGGTATTGTCGTACACGCCCAGCAGGCCGCCGTCCTTCGCCGGATCGAACATCGCCTGCGCCAGAGCCGGTCCGGTTGCGCCGACCATTAGCAGCAACGCCAGCGCCATCCCCAGTCCGGCGCGCAGCCAGTTCCTGTTTTGCTTCATCGAAGTCCCTCCTTCGTGCGGATCGACCAGTCGCCAACCGCAATGAATATATATTCTTCACCAGCAATGGCAAACCCTCTCCACTGTGGAGGTTTTCCCATTTGCCGACAATTGTGCTATAATAAGTATTAAATTGTATTTATTATAGAGGAGAGTGAGTCCCATGAAAGATCTTAAAGGAACCAAAACCGCGGAAAATCTGATGAAGGCATTCGCCGGCGAATCGCAGGCGCGCNNTTCGTGCAGATCGCCAACATCTTCGCGGAAACAGCGGAGAATGAAAAAGAACATGCCAAGCGTTTCTTCAAATTCCTGGTCGCGTCCATGAATGAAGAAGCGGTTACGATCAATGCGGCCTATCCCGTCGCCATGGGCAACACCAAGCTGAACCTGCTGGCGGCCGCCGCCGGCGAGAACGAGGAATGGAGCGAACTCTATCCGCAATTCGCCGATGTCGCCGACGCGGAAGGCTTCCCGGAAATCGCCACGGTGTTCCGCAAAATCTCGGAAGTCGAAAAACGGCATGAGGCCCGTTACCGGAAACTGGCCGCGAACATCGACGCCGGGCTCGTCTTCAAACGTCCGGAAACCCAAGAGTGGAAATGCAACAACTGCGGCTACATCCACACCGGCCCCAACGCGCCGGACATGTGCCCCGCCTGTGCGCATCCGCAGGCGCACTTCGAAATCTTCGTCGAAACCTATTGATTCGTTCTG
>DCTI01000238.1:12386-18767 GCA_002329525.1 Negativicutes bacterium UBA1444 | reverse complement strand
CAATTCCGATCGTGGCGCCATTCAAGACGAAATCAACCAACTGGTTTCGGAAATCGACCGTATTGGCAACACGACTGAATTCAACAGCATGAAACTGATTGACGGCGCCCAGACACAAAGCCTTGCGAAGGGCACCAATAATGCCAGTATGGTATCCTTGAGCGCGTTCAATGCGGTCGCTGAGGGGACGGATTACAACATCGCTGTTGCCAACGTTTCCAAGACGGTTGATAATTTGACGACGGCCGGCAATACTGGATTGGCAGTCGGTGACTTTACCATTACCGGTGGCAACTACGATGTCGGCTCCAAGATTGAAATTCTGGTTGCTGATGGTGCATCCGGTGCTGGTCACAAAGACTTGACGCTATCGGTCAATGGTGTTAACGTTCAAACGTTGGCCGACCAAGATGTTACTGCTCTGTCCACCTTCAATGCCGCCGGCTATGAAATGACGGTTGCAGCCAACTCGTTTAATGCTGCAGCGGGCAGTGGCAATGGGACAGTAAAAGCCGATTTTGCTATGGAAGCTGATTACACCATTACCAAAGGAGCTGCAACAGTAGCCAGTTTTACCGATCTTAAGTCGACGGACGGTATAGTCCGTTTGAACGATTTCCGGGCCATTGTGGACAAATCGTTGGCAGCTGGTAACGATAATTTTGGAATCAGTGGCAAGGCCATGGAGTTCCAGATTGGCGCCAACGAAAATCAGACCAGCTCCCTTTCGATCGGCGACATGCGAGCGGCAGCTCTGGGCATTGACGGACTCAATCTGAGCACTCAGGAAAGCGCCCAAAGCGCGATTTCCACGATTGATGCGGCGATCAAGCTGGTGTCGGACGAGCGGGGCAAGCTGGGCGCCGTCCAGAACCGCCTCGAACACACCACCAACAACCTGAGCACGTCCAGCGAAAACCTGTCGGCTGCCGAATCCCGTATTCGCGACGTAGACATGGCGAAAGAAATGATGGAGTTCCAGAAGAACAACATCCTGAACCAAGCCTCCACCGCGATGCTGGCCCAAGCCAACCAACAGCCGCAAGGCGTTCTCCAGCTGCTCCAGTAATCAGACACTGGTCGACACGCGCAAGCGGAAACAGACTTCAAGTCCAAGAGGGTCTCTCCGGCCGGAGAGACCCTCTTTCTAAATTAACAACGATATCTTTTTTCCACGGATAGCGTGACTCTACTTGGGGGCTATGTTATACTTTTATCAAAAGGGGTTCCCTTCGGAATGGATTATAATGGGGTGAGGATATGGATATCGCCGCGTTATCGGTGATGATGGGTCAGGGACAGGTCCAGCAGCAGGCGGGCGTGTCCGTCATGAAAATGGCGATGAATGTCGCCTCGACCCAGGGCGAGATGATGACCGCGCTGCTCGGCGAGACGGCCAAGAGCCTGGAGGTGTCGGTGCAGCCGCACCTCGGCGGCTTGGTCGACGTCAGGGTCTAATGATGTTTTATAATCCAAGCTGGACTTTGATGGCTGCGATGACCGCAGCCTTTTTTGCTGGATCGGTGATTTTGCCGGCTTCGCTTTCCAGACGGCTTTTATCGACCGTTCGGATTTGATGCGCCAGCAGAATGGAATCTTTCCCCAGACCAGTATCTGCGTGACTCAGCCCGACTTCGTTGCGGCGAATTTTTCGCCCGGGATCTTTGACGCTGGTAAAAGGAAGGATCGTAACCTGATGCAACACGTTTGCTTCGTCGGCGGAGACGACCAGAACGGGTCGCTTTCCAGCTTGTTCCGAGCCTTGGACAGGGTCGAGATTGGCCCAATAGATCGTCCAGCGCTCGATTACCATTCCGGCACACCTTCACGGTCAACATGGCGAAAGGAAGCGGCGCAACCTTTGACATCCGCCAGAAACAATGGGTCGCGGCTGGCTTCCAACAGGTCATGACGGATTTCTTCTTTTTGCTTTTCCGCCAGGTAGTGCTCCAGAGCTTCACGGACCAGGCTGTTGATGGAGGAGTGTCGCTGGCTTTTGGCCAATTGGCGGATTTCATCCATCATCGTGACCGGCAAGGCGAATGTGACGTTTTTGATGTTGGTGGCAGGCATGAGCAGCCCCCCTAATAGTATTGTTAACTATAAGTATAAATCATATTGTGAAAAATACAAGTGATGATAAAGTATCTTGTTCACTTAATTATTTTCTTTAAATCTCCATAAATTCCTAAAGATTTTGCGGCGTTATGCCGATACAATACATGAGAGCTATCATATTTTCCGGGGAGCCAAAATTTATATCGAGGTGATTTACATGGACGTGAATCTCAAACTGCCGCAGGATGTCGGCGCAAATGGTTATGCCAGCCCGGTGAAGCAAGGCGGCTTTTCTGTGAAAAGCACGCCAGAGAACGTGAAAAAATCGGTGTCAACAGCTCCCAAGTTGTCCAGCGTGGCGAAACCGAACGGCGCGGAAGCGGAAGAGGAACAGACGACTGCGGCGCAGGTGTCGCTGACCAAAGAGGACCTGGAGACGGTCGCCTCGGATCTGAGCGATTTCATGCAGTCCTTGAACACGGATATCGAGTTTTCCATCCACGAAAAGTCCGGTCGGATGATGGTCAAGGTCGTGGATACGAAGACGCATGACGTGCTGAAGGAGTTTCCGCCGGAAGAACTGCTCGACACGATCGGCGCGATCCGTGACTATGTCGGCGCGCTTCTGGACAAAAAGGCCTGAGCGACATAAAGGGGAGGGATAACAATGTCTTCAACGACCCGGGTGACGAATCTCGGCGTATCCGGTATGGATATCGACCAGACAGTCAAGGATCTGATGGCGGCCAAGCGGGTGCCGTATGATAAGATGTTCCAAAAAAAGACCGTGGCAGAGTGGAAAAAGGCCAGCTACAACACGATGTACAACACGATCAGCGATTTTCGGACTACGGTGTTCAACAACAAGTTGCAGGCGACGTTGGCGCCGAAAACCGCGTCCTCGGCCAATGAATCCATCGCTACGGTGACGGCCAATGCCGACGCGGCGAACGTCAGCCATGAGCTGGAAGTGACGCAGTTGGCCGAAGGCGTGAAGCGGACCAGCAGCGCCGCCATCACCACCGGGACCAGCAAGACGACGCTGGCCAGCCAGTTTGGGATCAGCGGTTCGTTCGACATCAAGATCGCGAACGGCTCCAACAGCGCGACAATCACGGTGAACAGCACCGACAGCATCTACGATCTGGTGCAGGATATCAACAATGCCGGCGCCGGGGTGACTGCGAACTACGATGCGACGCTGGACCGATTCTTCTTGTCGACCACCAACACGGGGTCGGATTCCGGGATCAACTTTTCCGGCAGCAGCGACGAAGGAAAAAACTTTCTCCAGAACAATTTAAAAATCGATACGGCAACGGCCAGCGGCAAGAATGCCACGTTTAAGCTGGACGGGGTGGCGTTGGAGCAGCAGTCCAATAATTTTACCATTTCCGGTGTGAACTACAAGCTGAAGTCGACGAACATTGGCAGTCCGATCACGGTCGGGGTGGCCGCCGATATCGACAAGACGATCGAGAATGTGAAGGCGTTTGTCGAGTCCTACAATACGATGTTGGCGACGGTCAACAAGGCGGTGAAGGAAACCCGCTACAGCGACTACGCGCCGTTGACGACCGCACAGCGGGCCGAACTCTCGGAAACGGAAGCCAAACAGTGGGATGAGAAGGCCAAGAGCGGCATGCTCTATAACGACCCGACCCTGCGGTCGTTGGTGGACAGCATTCGCGGCGATGTGTCCACGCCAGTGTCGGGGATTAGCGGCAAGTACACCAATGCGGCATCAATCGGCATCACGACTGGCAGCTATACCGAAGGCGGCAAGCTGTACGTTGACGAAACCAAGCTGCGGACGGCGCTGACAGCCGATCCGAACGCAGCGAACAAACTGTTCGGCACGGACGGGGCCACCGACAGCCAAGACGGCATCGCGGTCCGGATGTACGACACACTGAAGACGGCGATGGACAAGATTGTGTCGGAGGGTGGCGTTTCGGCGGGCGTGTCGGACGATACCAAGAGCGTGCTGGCCAAGCAGATCAACCAATATACCAAAGATATGAAGGCGCTCAATGAACGCCTCGAAGATATGGAAGACCGTTATTACAGTCAGTTCAGCGCGATGGAAACGGCGCTGACCAAGCTGGCGAGCCAGAGTTCCTGGCTATCTCAGACATTTGGATCGAGCAGCTGATCGGATTTCACTTCAGGGGATACGGGGAACAAGGGAAGTTAAGGGGGATATTTCATGAACACCGCAGAATCGGCCATGGCTTATAAACGGCAACAGGTCATGACGGCATCGCCGGCGGAGCTCACGCTCATGCTGTACAATGGGGCGATCCGGTTTGTCAGCGAGAGCATCTTGNNGGCGACATGCCGAAATGCCACAACGCCAATATCAAGGCGCAAAACATCGTGCGCGAATTCATACTCACGCTCGACATGCAGTACGAGATCTCCCAGAGTTGGGCATCGCTCTACGAATACATCCATTATCGCCTGGTTCAGGGCAATCTGAAGAAAGACCGGGAGATGCTGGTGGAGGCACGGGGACTGTTGGCGGAGCTGCGGGATACCTGGCATCAGGCCATGAAGGCAGTCCGGGTGCCGGAAGCGGTGGGCAAGTAGGATGACGGCGACGACTGCAGAGGCGTTGTGGCAGGATTACGCGTTTTTGACGCATGAGCTGGCGAAGTTCGCCGAGCGGCAGAATTGGGACATGGTGATGAATCTGCTGGATCAGCGGGCCGGAATGCAACAGCGGATCGACGCGTTGGCCGATCACGGGTTCGTGGAGTCGCTGGCCGGTAGAAAATTGCTGGGTGAGCTGCTGCGGGAAGAGCAGACGATTGCCCGGCAGATTCGTCTGTCTCGTAACCAGAGCCAGCAACGGCATCAGGTCGCCCAGGCCTATGATGCCTATGATGCGGTTTCGGCGGGCATGATTTTGAATCGGGGAACCTGAGAATAATGATTCCGGGGTGATGGATTACTCCGGACGAAAAACCAGGGAGGGAAATAGAATGAAGATTGCGGATTCGCAGGTGAATCTGTCCAGTCAGCATAGCCTGATTGAGCAGGAATCGCGGCAAGAGACGCTGCGCCTTCAAAACAGCGGCGCGCTGGGCCAGACGACGGGGATCGTTATTCAGATCCGGCAGGATCAGGTCAGTATTTCCGAACAGGCGCAGAATCTTTGGTCGAATCAGACCCGGACTTCTTCCGGCGTGAGTTCTTCCAGTGGAGTGGATGCTTCCGCGCTGAGCGACCGGGACAAACAGAAGATCCTGTTGATCGAGAAAATGCTGGAGATGTTGACCGGCAAGAAAGTCAAACTGCGGGTGTTCGACCCGGCCAGCTTGTCGCAGCGGCAGGCGCCGGCCATCAGTCAAGGCGCGGGTGGCGGCGCAGGCACGACCGGCCAGGCGACGGGCGGACAGCTGACGGCGATTTCCGGCAGCGGCTGGGGTCTATCGTACGATTTGCGGGCAGCACGGTTCGAGCAGGAGAAGACGACAATGCAGGCGGGCGGCGTGGTCCGCACGGCGGATGGCCGCGAAATCAATTTTTCTCTGGATGTGTCGATGAGCCGACAGTTCATGTCCAATCAGAGCCTGAGCATACGGGCGGGTGCTGCGATGAAGGACCCACTGGTCATCAACCTGTCGGGTGCGCCGGGCGATCTGACGGAACAGAAATACAGCTTCGATATCGATTCGGACGGCGATGCCGACCAGATTTCCTTTGCGGGGCCGGGCAGCGGCTTTCTGGCCCTGGACCGGAACGGCGACGGAACGATCAATGACGGCGGCGAGCTGTTCGGCACGGCGAGCGGCAATGGCTTCAAAGATCTTGCGGAGTTCGACAAGGACGGCAACCAATGGATCGACGAGAATGACGCCGTGTTCGACAAGCTGCGGATCTGGATGAAGGACGAAACCGGGCACGACCAGCTGGTGGCGCTCGGTCAGGCCGGCGTCGGGGCGATTTATCTCGGCAACGTGTCCACGGAGTTCGCCGTGAAGGATACGGCCAATACTCAGCAAGGCCAGGTGCGCAGCAGCGGCATGTTCCTGCGGGAAAACGGCGGGGCCGGCGTGATCCAGCAAATTGACCTTGCTGTTTAAATGTAGACTTGATTCAGGTGGCGTTAAATCGCCACCTGAATTTTTAATCGAAGTTACTTCGAGCTACAGCCTGTTTAGCCCGCCCTAAGCGGGCAAGATCGTACAAGCTATGGGAAGGACAAAATTTTCACACTTTTTTGCCATTCGCCTTGCTTTTTCTGGAAGAGCTGATTATAATTGTGTCATAAAGAACCTTCTGCTTAGGTCCGTGGTTGAAAATCGATGCCAGTCG
>DCTI01000238.1:0-12335 GCA_002329525.1 Negativicutes bacterium UBA1444 | reverse complement strand
GTGTGGGGTCAAAGACCAGGTCGGCTAAGCAGGGTCCTTTAATTTCAAGCAAGGTGAGGGGATTGGGGTAAATGGCGTTCGAGGACAAAACACTCAAGTGCAAGGACTGTGGCAAGGATTTCGTATTCACTGCCGGCGAACAACAATTCTACGCGGAAAAAGGCTTCGAGAATGAGCCGGTCCGTTGCAAGGATTGCCGGGATGTACGGAAACGCAGCCGGGATGGCGGCGCGGCATCGGGCCCCCGCGAAATGTACGATGCTGTATGCGCACAGTGCGGAGCGGAGACGCAAGTCCCCTTCAAACCGCGCAATGACCGGCCGATCCTGTGCCGGGACTGCTTCACCGCCAGCCGCGGGTAAGACGCAGCAACCCATTAGAGAGCTAATTCGTCCGGACAGCGATGTCCGGACTTTTTTGTCTTCAGGCTGCCGATAAAGGCCCATCATCCTGAATATTATAGGCGTTTGTTCAATTAACGGTGATTATTTTTAATATAACGGTTTACTAAACTGGACATTTGTCCACTGCTGCGCTATAATATTTTTACTAACCAGAATAGCGGATTGGGAATATCGCCCGACGGGGGAAGGGAGTGCCNNGTGCCTGCCATGTTTGTAGTGCATACCTTAAACCAGTTGGAAGAGGCTGTCCGTGCCGGCGCCGGTGAAATCCTGGTGACGGGGGGATTGGCGAGCAATGTGCGCGAGGTGTACCTCTCGCGTCCCGACCGGGACGTGACCGCGCCCCTGGACTCCGGACACGATGCCGGGGTTCCGCTCTGGCGGGTCGCCTCCCTGATGGTCGTCACGGACCAGTACGCCATACTGGATACGCAACTGGATTCGCATTCTCCCTGCATGATTCTGCAGCGGACGACACACCACTGAGATGCTGAATATGTCGATCGAATCAGACCTGCAGCCGATTGGTTGCAGGTTTTTTCATGAAATGCAGGATTTATGGGGCGGGCTGGATAATAGTTACTAACAGGATTTATGCATGGATGCGTGGATCCGAGTACGGGACAGGGATGGCGATTGAGTGAAGACCCTGCGGGCTCAGCTGTTCATCGGCGGATTGCTGTTGATTTTGCTGCCGGCGCTGTTATTGGCCGGTTATTATTTTCGGGAAAGTTCACGAACCGGAGCCGTTCCGTTGACGATCGATCTTGAACTGGCGATGGTGGGGGCGGCGGGAATTGTATTGTTTGCCTTGCTGCTGCTGCTGTGGGGATTCCGGAGCCTTGTCGCGCCGCTGCGGCTGTTGACGGAAGCGGCCCNNGTCATCGGGGCCGCTGGAAGTTCGCGAGCTGTTTTATACGTTTGCCCGGATGGCCGAAAAGATTAATATGCAGATTCGGTCGCTGGAAAAGGCCAACGCGATTCTGGCGCAAAAGGAAGAACGCTGGCAGCTGGCGTTGCAGGGAAATAAAGACGGGATCTGGGACTGGGACGTCGCGACCGACTCCATGTTTCATTCAGACCGCTACCGTGAACTGTTCGGGTTCGAGCCGGGCGAGGAACCGGCGAGTCATGACGAATGGTTGTCCTGCATTCACCCGGAAGATCAGACGATGGTGCGGCAGAAGCTGGCCGATCATCTGCAGGGGTTATCGCCGTATTTCGAGGTAGAGTACCGCTGCCGCGACAAGGACGGCCAGTACAAATGGATCCAGGACCGGGGGCAGGCGCATTGGGATGCGCAGGGAAAGCCGGTGCGGATGGTGGGCTCATCCACGGATATCACCGACCGCAAACAGATGGAAGAAAAACTGATTTACTACAGCATGCGGGATTCGCTGACCGGCCTGTACAACCGGGCGTATTTCCAGGAGGAGCTGCGCCGTCTGAACGACGGCCGCTATGCGCCGATCGCGGTGATCGTCTGCGATGTCGACGGCTTGAAGCTGTATAACGACAGCTTCGGCCATCTGCTCGGCGACCGCTTGCTCAAGAAAGCGGCGGATCTGTTGGCCAAGACGTTCCGCAACGGTGATGTGGTGGCCCGGATTGGCGGCGACGAGTTCGTCGTGCTGTTGCCGCAGGCGTCGGCGGAGGTTGTGGAAAAAACGATCCGGCGGCTGCGGGCCTTCATGGCGGAAGCGAATGCCCAGTCCGACGAGTTTCTGCTGAGTATGTCGATCGGTACGGCGATCAGCCAGGGCGGCCAAGTGAATCTGACCCGCCTGTTCCGGGAAGCGGACAGCAATATGTATCGGGAGAAGAGCCGCCGCGGCACCGAGATCCGTTCGACGATCATCCAGACCATCGTCCGGCTGCTGGAAAAACGGGACCATATCGCGGAAGGCCATGCCCGCCGGGTGAAGGAGATTTGCGTACGGCTGGCCGAGGCCGCCGGATTTCCGTCGGACCGGATCGACGGGATCCGGTTGCTGGCGGAGTATCATGATCTCGGCAAAGTGGGGATTCCGGACCGGATCCTGTTCAAGAAAGGTCCCCTGACCAGCGCCGAAAAACGGGAGATTCAGCGCCACAGTGAGATCGGCCACCGGATCGCTTTGTCGGTCGCGGAGATTCGGCCGGTTGCCGAGTGGATTCTCAAACACCAGGAATGGTGGGACGGCCACGGCTATCCGCTGGGGATCGCCGGCGACGACATTCCGTTGGAATGCCGGATTCTGGCGATTGCCGATGCCTATGACTCGATGACGAACGACCGCCCTTACCGTCAGGCAATGAGTCACGCGGAAGCGATGGCGGAGCTGCGGCGCTGTGCCGGCTCGCAGTTCGATCCGGATCTGATTGAGTTGTTCGGCCGGATGGATCCCCGGCAGTGGACGGAAAATGCGGGTTGAAACGAGGGGCGACGAATGAGGAAACGGGTTGTGATCGTGGGTGGCGGGGCGGCCGGGCTGATGGCGGCGATCAGCGCCGCTGAAAACGGTGCTGATGTGTTGGTGTTGGAAAAAATGCCGGCGCCGGGACGGAAAATTCTGATCACCGGCAAAGGACGATGCAATTTTACCAATCGGTGTGAAATCGCCGATTTTCCCAAATTTTTTCCCAACAATGGCGCCTTTCTTTACAGTGCGCTGCGGGCTTTTGACAACCAGGACCTGATCGACTATTTGGCCGCGCATGGTGTGCCGTCGAAGGTGGAACGGGGTGGTCGGCTGTTTCCGGTATCCGACAAGGCTGCCGACGTCGTGGATGCGTTGGTGAAGACGGCGCGGCAGGCAGGTGTGCGTATCCAGACCAGCCGTCCGGTCCAGTCGGTCCGGGTGGCCGATGGGCGGGTCAGCGGCGTGGTCGCGGGTCTGGAAACGGTGCCGGCGGATGCCGTGATTCTGGCGACCGGCGGCCTGTCCTATCCGGGCACGGGTTCGACCGGCGATGGTTACCGGCTGGCGAAGGAGCTGGGACATTCGGTGACTCCCCTGGCCCCGGCGTTGGTGCCGCTGGAGGTGGCCGAAAGCTGGATCGGCGAACTGCAGGGTCTGTCGCTGAAAAATGTGTCGGCGCTGGTACGGATCAACGGCCGTAAGGTCGACAGCGATTTCGGCGAGCTGATGTTCACGCATTTTGGCCTGTCGGGCCCGATCATCCTCAGCCTGAGTCAGGCGGCATCCCGGGCGCTGAAACAGACGCCGCGGCCGGAGATCGTCGTGTCCGTGAATCTGAAACCGGCCTTGACGCCGGAAACGCTCGACAAACGCTTGCAGCGCGATTTTACGGCGTTTGCCCGCAAACAGTTCAAAAATTCGTTGGGCGAGCTGTTGCCGGCGAAACTGATCCCGGTCGTGATCCGGCTGAGCGGGATCGCCCCGGAAAAACCGGTCCATCAGATCAGCCGCGACGAGCGCCGCCAATTGGTCGAGCTGTTGCAGAACCTGTGCTTTACCATCAGGGGCACCCGGCCGGTCGCCGAAGCGGTGGTGACCGCCGGCGGGGTGGCGGTGAAGGAGATTCAGCCGAAAACCATGGAATCCCGCCTGGTGGGCGGTTTGTACTTTGCCGGTGAGATCCTGGACGTGGACGGTTACACAGGAGGCTTTAACTTGCAGGCGGCTTTTTCTACCGGCTGTGTCGCGGGTCGCGCGGCGGCTCTGGCCGACGCCGGGGAACAAAAATAATGAAACGGATCGCCGGCGGGCTTGTACTTCTGGCGTTGACCTTCCTGCTGCTGTGGCCGGCACCGGCCGGGGCGGCGTCGGTGCGCCCGGCGGAGATTCTGATTCTGCATTCCTATCATTATGAGATGGCCTGGTCCCGTAACTTGCAGAAGGGGATCGAAACAGCTATCGCCCAGGCCGGGCTGACGGCAAATTTCCAGACGGAGTTCATGGACGCGCGACGGTTCGAGTCCCGGCAATACAATGCGATGCTGGCCGACCTGTACGCGGCGAAATTCCAGCGGCGCCGGTTCGACGTGCTGATGGTGACGGACAACAACGCTCTGGACTTCATGCTGCTGTACCGGGACCGGTTGTTTCCCGGTGTGCCGCTGGTGTTTTGCGGAATCAATGATTTTCGCGATTCCATGCTGAAAGGCGCTGCCGACATTACAGGTGTAGTGGAAACACTGGATTTCGAGGATACCTTATCGGTGGCATTGAAGCTGAGCCCCCAAATCAAAAATGTTTATGTGTTCGGCGACAATTCCCTCTCCTATTTTGCAATCCAGCGGGATGTTTTGGCGGTGGCGCCGAAGTTCTCCGACTGGATCGCTTTTCATTTTTACCACAGCGAGCGGCTGGAAGATGCGGTGGAAATCGTCCGGCAGCTGGGGTCGGCGGATATGGTGCTGATGGTGTCGGCCCTGCGAAACCGCCGCAATGAATTCGTTTCGTTCGAAGAGACGACGGCTGCCCTAGCCGGCGCTGGCAAGACGCCGATCTACGGGGTGTGGTCGTTTGTGCTCGGACATGGCCTGATTGGCGGCAAACTGGCCGATGGACTGACGCACGGCGAGGCGGCGGGGACGATTGCGGCCCGAATCCTGCGGGGGGAAGAGCCGGCACGAATTCCGATCGTACGGCGCAGCCCCAACCGGTATATGTTTGATTACCGGCAGCTGGAACGTTTCCAGATCCCAGAAGATGCTCTGCCACCGGGGTCTACGGTGATCAACCGCCCGCCGACGACCTATATGATCGACAGGACCTGGGCGTTGGCCGGGATGGGGCTGTCCCTAGTCGGCCTGGTCGGCGCGGTGGGAGCGTTGTTGCTGGCCCGGCGCTGGCGGCAGATGAGCCGGCGCCTGAACCAGGAGAATGTTTACCTGCACTCGCTCCATGAAATGTCGCTCGGCCTGCTGAATCGGTTGGACCTGGAAGAGGTACTGGAGACGATCGTGCAGCGGGCCGCCGAATTGGTGGATGTCCGGGATGGTTTTCTGTATCTGCACAATGCGGAAAAGGACGTTATGGAGCTGCGCGTGGGAACGGGTTTATACCGCGAGACGGTAGGGTTTTGCCTGCGCCGCGGCGAGAGTGTCAGCGGTAAAGTCTGGCTGAGCGGTGAGCCAATTTATGACAACGCCTATGCGCTCTCGCCGTTGCGGGTTTCTGACCCTCGGTTTTCTACGGTTCAGGCGACGCTCAATGTCCCTTTGCTGCGGGGCGGGGAGACCGTCGGCGTGATCGGTGTGGTGTACACGGAGCCGGGACGGCAGTTCTCCGAGCGCGAGGTGGCGTTGGTCAGCCGGTTTGCCGAGCAGGCGATGATCGCCTTGGATAACGCCGGTCTGTATCGACAGTTGCAGGCGGAGTTGCAGGAACGAAAAGTATATGAGGAACAACTCCGCTTTCTCAGTTCGCACGATGCCATGACGGGATTGTTCAACCGGCGGCGGCTGGATGAGGACCTGGAGCGGCTGAGTCGGCGGACGGAGGGGAAAACCGCCGTTCTGGTCAGCGATGTCGATGGTCTCAAGCTGTTGAACGACACGTTCGGGCACGCGCAGGGGGACCGGTTGCTGGTGGCGGTGGCCCGAATCCTGCAAGAATGCATGCCTGCCCAAGGAACCGTCTACCGTACCGGCGGCGATGAGTTTGCTGCCATTGTCCCGGACATTGGCCGGGAGGAGACGGAAACGCTGTATCGATTTATTCATGCGCAAATTTCCCGGAATAATCAACAGGATCCGTCGCTGTTCATCAGCTTGTCCGTCGGTTATGCCGTCAATGACGGATCGGCGGGTTCACTGGCGGAAACCCTGAAACAGGCGGACAACAACATGTACCGTGAGAAACTGCATCGAAGTCGCAGCGCGCGCAGCGCCATGGTGCACACGGTGATGCAGATGCTGTCGGAACGGGACTTCATCACCGAGGAACACGCCGAGCGGCTGCAGGATTGGGTGGTGGAATTGGCGAAACGAAGCGGGGTAAGTGAAGAAAAATATTCAGACCTGCGTTTGTTCGCCCAGTTTCATGATATCGGCAAGGTCGGCATCGCCGATGCCATTCTGAAAAAGGCGGGGCCGCTGACCGTCGAGGAAATGGATGACATGAAACGCCACTGCGAGATCGGCCACCGGATTGCCCAGTCGTCGCCGGAGCTGGCGCCGATCGCCGATTGGGTGCTGAAACATCAGGAACGCTGGGATGGGCAGGGCTATCCGTTTGGCCTGGCCGGCGAAGAAATTCCGCTGGAGTGCCGAATTTTGGCCTTGGTGGATGCCTATGACGCCATGACCAGCGACCGGCCCTATCGGCGGGCCATGGGACATGACGCGGCGACAGCGGAACTGGAACGTTCGGCTGGTACGCAATTCGATCCCCGGCTGACCGGGCTGTTCCTGAATTTTCTGGCGGAGATCCGTCCGAACAGAAAATGATGCGAATTTTATCCGGAGATATTGACAGGCCAGCGGCATGGATGGTACAATAACTTCTGTCGCGCAGGGCGAATCCACGCCGGCAGCAACGGTTGCATGGTGACTGTGGTGAAGTGGTTAACACGGCGGATTGTGGTTCCGTTACGCGTGGGTTCGATCCCCACCAGTCACCCCAAGCTAGCTCTTATTGGGGCGTCGCCAAGCGGTAAGGCTCTGGACTCTGACTCCAGCATCGGTGGTTCGAATCCATCCGCCCCAGCCATATGTTTTTTTTTGATCCCCAAGACGCTGCCTTTGGGGCGTAGCCAAGTCGGTAAGGCACGGGACTTTGACTCCCGCATGCGTTGGTTCGAGTCCAGCCGCCCCAGCCATATGACCCACTAGCTCAGTCGGTAGAGCACCTGANNACCTGACTTTTAATCAGGGAGTCCGCAGTTCGAGTCTGCGGTGGGTCACCAGTAAAATAGCGGGTTCTCAGCATCGACTGAGAACCCGATTTTTATTTTGACACCCCAATTGACACCTTGAGTAAGGTGTTCGAGCGTTCGTACAAATATTCTGGATATAGCGGCAGGGAAGATCCAAACAAATATTGAATCAATACAACAGTATATAACGAGGGAGGTTTTTTTGTGATGAAAGCAGCCAAACTGTCCAAGCTAATTTATTTAACGTGTGTGCTTGCGTGTCTGATCGTCTGGCAACTCCCGATGCCCGCTCAAGCGGCCGGCTGGACTGAAATACGAACCAATGACCAAACGATTTTTATTACGCCTGGACAATGGCGCATCACGCAATGGAATCCTTCTTCTTCGTCAGTGATTGATGTAAGCAAGCCAATTTACAACTCACAAGGAAAATTGGTGGGGTATGCTGCTGAAACACGGGAACCGTGGCGCTTTATCCTGCAACAGGCAGTGCCCTCCGGTTGGCGGAATCCCGCAATTCATGATGAGCGGCTGATGGCATACTTTATTCCGGTTGACGGGTCTACCCATGCCGTTGTTTTAACCCATGTTCTCTACCGCGCGGACGGAAAAACGGTGGCCGGCGTGAAGGGAGTATGCCGTAGTCCGCGAAACGGAGCCACCTATACCGTGGCCTTCGAACGGTAACGGGAGTGACGGGAAACGTTATATCACCCGATCCGGCCGGCTTACAACAGACGAAATAATTGCTGCCGCAAGCCTGGCGGGCGGCGGATTCACTGGAATAGCAGCAGTTCAGGTTCCGGCAGAAGAATTGCGCGTTGCTGGGGCCACAGGTGTTGGAGCCGCAGCACTGTCCGTCGGTCGCGCAGGTATAGCGGCCGCAGTTGATTGTGCCGAGCGGTATCGCAGTGGGGGACACCTTTCCTGTTTTGCTCCTTACAGCGACTGAACCACGCATTGGCGTTCTATGCGTTCCGCAGGTCCAGGGCAGCCTGGGCGTAAACCGCCGGCAGGGTGGCCAAGACATCCTCGTCGATGTCGAACTGCGGATGATGCATCTCGTGGGTGATGCCTTTGGCTTCGTTGCGGCTGCCGACCCGGATAAAGGTGCCGGGGACTTGCAGCAGATAGTAGGAGAAATCTTCGGCGCCCATCGATGCGCGCTGGGCGGTCCGGACATTGTCGGGACCAATGATTTTGACGGCGGACTGGCGCACGGATTCGGTGACGCCGGCATCATTGACGGTCACCGGATAGCTGAAGGTATAATCCAGTTCATAGGTGGCGCCGTACGGTTCGGTGATGCCGCGGATGATGCTTTCGATCTTCTGGGGGAGTTCCTGCCGCAGCGCGTTGTTGAGGGTGCGGACGGATCCTTCCAGGTAGGCGGAATGGGGAATTACGTTGAAGGTGTCGCCGGCCTGGAACCGGCAGATGGAGATGACTACGGCCTCAGTCGGATCCGTCTGGCGGCTGACGATTTTCTGAAGGGCGCCGACAATCTCGCTGCCGATGATGACTGGATCGATCGTGGTGTGGGGCTGGGCGGCGTGGCCGCCCTTGCCGTGACCCGTCAGGCGGATGATGTCCGAGGACGCCATGGTGGGGCCTGGCAAGACTTCGATGCGGCCGCAGTCCAGGCTGCCCCAGACATGGCCGCCGATGATGGCGTCGACTTTGGGATTTTCGAGCACCCCGGCCTGAATCATTGGTTCGGCGCCGCCGGGAGTTTCTTCTGCCGGCTGAAAGATGAACTTAACGTTGCCGGCGAGGGTAGACCGGTGCTCCGCCAGCAGCATCGCCGTGCCGATGGCGGCGGTGATATGGACGTCATGGCCGCAGGCATGCATTTTGCCGGGGGTTTTGGATTTGTAGGGAACATCGTTGTGTTCCTGGATCGGCAGGGCGTCGATGTCGGCACGGACGGCAACGGTTTTGCCGGGATTGCCGCCTTTCAGCAGGGCGACGACGCCGGTTTTGGCCACGTTGCGTTGCACTTCCAGACCCAGACCCTCCATGATGTCGGCGATTTGGGCGCCGGTGTTGATTTCTTCAAATCCCAGTTCGGGATTTTCATGAAAGTGGCGGCGGATGCGGATGAGTTCGGCGAGATTTTTGCGTCCGGCGACCTGTAGAGATTCCGGTGTCGGCAACCGACCCGCGGTATTGTTGTCTTTGGTCATAAATTAACCTCTTTTTCTGCAAAATGTTTTTTCAAACAAAGCTGGTATTAGCGTTTATAAATTTCGTTTTGGCGGGCGGGAACTCCTGCTGCTAAAGGCCTGAATGTGAAAAGCGCGCAGAAATATCTGGGAAGCTGCAGCAATAAATGTTGGCCTTGTTTGGGGAATCTTGCTTTTCGGAAGAGTTATTTGCTATAATGCAACAGGAAATGTGCGGGCGTGGCGGAATGGCAGANNGCACCAGACTTAGGATCTGGCGGGGCAACTCGTGGAGGTTCAAGTCCTCTCGCCCGCACCATCTACCGCCAAAACAAGCCTGACTCATATGGCCTTCGGGCTGGCAGCGAAACGGGCTTTTTTTTTGCGAATGGTTTTGTCGGGCGCGACTCGTGGATTTATTCAAAGAAAGAAAAACTCGCACAGTGTCTGGTTCGATTTTTCAGTTTTGTTTTTCGGAGTGGAATATTGCATTGCAGAATCATTTAGAGCGAGGAGAACAAAATGCACAAAAAAATCATATTGTCCTTGATTATTCCAGTTATTTTTGTTTCGTGCCTTTTTCCACCGAGTTGTTTTGCTGAAGTTTTTTCGTCTGAATATGTGAGGATTCCCTTTGCGCAGAAAATAACCCTCGAAGCGAATATCTATCGGCCTGACGATTCTGAGCAACATCCATTGATTATTTTTAACCATGGACGCCCAGGAGCCACGCGAATAAAAGAGAACACGCCCGCCGAATTTTATCCTATCCCTGTCTCTTGGTTTGTTGATCGCGGCTTTGTGGTTGTTGTCCCATTGCGACGCGCTTATGGAAAATCAGACGGGGCAGATATGGAAACGTCGAACCCGTTTAATCCATACCGAGTTGGCATGGCAGGAGCCGATGATATTAAGGCTGTTATTGCTTTTATGAAGAATAAGCCATATGCTGATTCCAAACGAATTGTATTAGCCGGTTTGTCTTGCGGCGGATTAGTGTCGATAGCTGCAGCATCACAAGGCATTGACGGGGTAATCGGTGTGCTCAATTTTTCTGGAGGATTGCGTTACGATTCTCGAACTTATGACGGAGCCGAAACCTTGTTCAGCGATTATAAGACTTTTGGAACTAATGCAAAAATCCCGGGGTTGTGGGTGTATTCAGCCAATGATACACTTTTTCCGGCATATTTTCGGGATGGAATGTTCAAGGCATTCACTAAAGCCGGCGGAAACGCCAAACTTGTCGTGCTTTCCGATAATGTTGGACATAGTTTTATCAAAAGTAGGGCCACAATTCCTTTATGGGAACCTCATGAAATAAATTTTTTAACATCCCTTAACTTACCGATCACGCAACAACAGTAGGAATTTTTATCCTGATACCGCGATACTTGTTCTAACGCCGGCTTACCGGCGTTTTTCCTTATTCGGTTTTTTTGCATCCGATGTGCTATAATAAAACTATTATCCGTTACGAAAGTGCCGCGTGCCTGCGCACGTATTCATCATCCGGAAACTGAGGAGGTGATTGCGATTTTCTCGCGCATCGGAGAATTTATAAAAAATTATTGCCGGCCCTGAATGCTGGTGTGGGTCCTGGTAGGACTCGCTGTGCTGGTGCAGTGGTTGCTGGCCCGCTGATCGGTCTAGTCGGTTCGGGCTATTGACAAATAAAACTGTCAGGAGTTAAAATATTGCCTGTCATAGTGCGGAAGTAGCTCAGCGGTAGAGNNCGCCTTGCCAAGGCGGGGGTCGCGAGTTCGAATCTCGTTTTCCGCTCCAGGAAATGATCCGGCAGATTTCTGCCGGTTTTTCTTTGTCGATTGTTTTTTATTGGCAAGGATGTTACAATTAAATTCAATGCAAAGGGCTGTTTTCGGCTCCTTGCCGAAGAAGTTCCCGCAGGATCGAAGGAGGATATTACGTGAAAGTTTCAGTAACAAAAAAAGAACACAATGTCACGGAACTAGTCATCGAACTACCAGTAGAAGAGGTTGCCAAGGCCTACGACAAAGCGTATAAAAAGCTGGTGCAACAGGTAAATATTCCGGGATTCCGTAAAGGGAAGGCCCCGCGAAAAATGTTGGAACGCCGCGTCGGCGAAGATGGGATGCGGTCCGAAGCTTTTGATTTCATCATTCCCGATGCTTATCGGCAGGCGGTGCTGGACAATAATATCGATCCGGTGGGCCGCCCGGAAGTGACGGATGTTACGTTGAACGAGGGCGAACCGTGCGTGTTTACGGTCAGTGTCATCACCCGGCCGGAAGTGACGCTCGGCGACTACAGAGGATTGCAGGTCGCGGCGCCAGTGACGGAAGTCACGGACGAAGAAGTGGACAAAGAGCTCAACACGCTGCGCGAAC
This sequence comes from Negativicutes bacterium UBA1444, assembly GCA_002329525.1. Lineage (GTDB taxonomy): Bacteria > Bacillota > Negativicutes > UBA1444 > UBA1444 > UBA1444. The sequence continues at coordinate 569 of DCTI01000238.1, read as the reverse complement.
GGCACGCCAAAATGGTGGTGGCCGAAGGCGCCGAACTCGGCCAGGGTGACTTTGCCCTGATCGACTTTGACGGTACGATCGACGGCAAGCCGTTCAGCGGCGGCCAGTCGAAGGGCTATCCGCTGGAAGTCGGTTCCGGCAGCTTTATCCCCGGTTTCGAGGACCAATTGCTGGGCGCCAGGGCCGGTGATGAGCGGGAAGTGAAAGTGACTTTCCCAGCAGACTACTTTGTGGCCGAACTGGCCGGCAAGGAAGCCGTATTCGTCACGAAGATCAATGATGTCAAGCGCAAGGAACTGCCGGAGCTGAATGACGATTTCGCCAAGGAAGCCGGCGACGCCGACACCTTCGAGGAAATGAAGGCGAAGACGAAGGAGAAACTCGTCGCGGCGGCGAAAGAAAAAGACGAGGCGGCGTTCCGGGAAGCGGCGTTGAAACAGGCTGTGGCCAATTCGACGATCGAAGTTCCCGACATCATGGTGGAGGACCAGATCGACCAAATGATTCAGGATCTGGACTTCAACCTGCGCCAACGCGGCCTGGAACTTGAAAAATATCTGGGCTACATG
>DCTI01000237.1 GCA_002329525.1 Negativicutes bacterium UBA1444 | reverse complement strand
GGCGGCGATGAATTCGCCGTGTATGTGCCGGCGACGACCCGGGAAGCGATCGAAAAAACAATCCAGACCCTGCGGCAGGAAATAGCCCGGTATAATGGCAGCCATGATTTGCCTTTACAGCTGTCCCTTGGCTTTGCCCTCGCCGATGGAAAAGAGCTGCCACTGGCTGAGCTGATGGCGACGGCCGATAAGTGGATGTACCGGGAGAAGCTGCGGCAGNNAAGCTGCGACAGGCCCGGACGCACCGCAGCCAGTTCACGAATACGCTGAAAGAGATGCTGGTGGCCCGGGATTACATCACGGAAGGGCATGTATCGCGGGTGACGGATATCACCATCGCCCTGGCCAAGGCGCTCGGCCTCCCTTCGGCGCAGCTCCCGGACCTGGAGTTGTTCGCCTATTTTCACGATATCGGCAAAGTGGGGGTTTCCGACCGAATTCTGAACAAATGCGGCCCACTGACGGAAATTGAGCGGCATGAGATGCAGCAGCATTCGGAGATCGGCCACCGGATCGCTTCGTCGGCGGATGATTTGTCCGGTATCGCAGACTGGATTTTGAAGCATCATGAACGCTGGGATGGCANNGCCACCACGAACGCTGGGACGGCAAGGGCTACCCCAGGGGCCTGGCGGGCGAGGATATCCCCATCGGAGCCCGCTGCCTGTGCATCGCGGATGCCTATGACGCCATGACCAGCGACCGCCCGTACCGCAAGGCGATACACCACCAGGATGCGCTTGCAGAGTTGCGGCGAAATGCCGGAACGCAGTTCGATCCGACGCTGGTGGAAAAGTTTATCGAGATCCAGGGTGCCTTTCAGTCGCCAAACGGCAGGATTTACAGGGAATAAGAACGGTTCAGAACATTGATAAAGGCTGTCCCGCCTGGCTTTTTGCCAGCGTGGGACAGCCTTTTGCTTTTGTTTATTCGCCGACAAAGACGGCGATTATTTCGCCGGTTTGGTCATCAGGCGGGCGACCTTGGCGGCGAAACCGATCGGGTCTTCCGGTGTGAGGCCTTCCATCAGCAGGGCCTGGCCGTAGAGCAGTTCGCAGTAGTCTTTGAAGTTGTCGGAGTCCGGCGCGGCGGCGTGCAGTTCTCTCAAAACGCCGAACAGCTCATGGTCGGGATTTAGTTCGAGGATGCGGCTGGCCTTGTACATGGAGTTGTCCATTTCCGACAGGATCTGCTCCATCGACAGGCTGATGCCTTCGTCGCCGCTGACCAGGCAGACCGGGCTGGTTTTGAGGCGGTGGCTGATCTTCACGTCGGCCACCTTGCCTGTCAACTGCTCCTTCACGGCGGCGATCAGAGATTCGTTTTCTTTGTCGGCGACCTCGTCGTCCTTCTTGTCCTTCGGCGCGTCGAGTTCCTGCAGCTTCAGGTCGCCGCGGCTGATGGACTGGAATTTTTTCTCCTTGTATTCCCGCAGCGAGTCGATGGCGAATTCATCGACCCGGTCGAACAGATACAGCACTTCGAGCCCCTTTTCCTTCAGGATTTCCATCTGCGGCAAGCGTTCGACCGAGGATCGGTCCTTGCCGGTAGCGTAGTAGATGACGGTCTGGCCTGCCGGCATGCGGGCGATGTATTCGTCGAACGTCGTCAGCTCGTCGACCGAATGGGAAGAGGGAAACATCAGCAGGGTTTGCAGCTTGTCGCGGTTCGCGAAATCGGCGTATGTGCCGTTCTTGATGGCTTTGCCGTATTCCTGCCAGAACTTTTTGTATTTGTCACGATCTTTCTCCAACATCTTCTCGAGGGTCTTGAAGATGGTCTTTTCGAGATTTTTGCCGATCTTTTTCAGTTGGTTGCTGTGCTGGAGCAATTCGCGGGAGATGTTCAGCGAGAAGTCGGGCGAGTCGACCAGACCACGGACGAACCGCAGATATTCCGGCAGCAGATCCTGATAGTTGTCCATAACGAACACGTTTTTCGAGTACAGGCGGATGCCGGTGTTCGTTTCCCGCTGATAAAAATCAAACGGAGCGTGGGCGGGGATGAACAGCAGCGTGGTGTATTCCACCGCGCCTTCCGCCTTGGTGTGCATGACTTCCAGCGGATCGTCCCAGGCATGGAAGACGTCCTTGTAAAACTGGTTGTATTCTTCTGGTTTGATTTCGTTTTTGGATTTGACCCAGAGCGGGGTCATCGAGTTCAGGGTGCGGACCTCCTGGGTATCGGCCTCGCCTTCCTTGCCTTTAACGGTGAAGGCCATTTTGATGGGGTAGCGGATGTAATCGGAGTATTTTTTGACCAGGCGTTGCAACGTATACTGGTTGAGGAAATTTTCCTCCGGATTTTCACTGGACCGGAATTCCGGGTGCAGCGACAGAATCAGGCTGGTGCCGCGCTTTTCGCGGTCGCACTCCTCGATGGTGTAAGTGCCGTCGCCGGTGGACTCCCAGCAGATACCCTTCGGCTGACCGGGTGCGCGGGTGATCAGGGTGACTTTTTCCGCGACCATGAAGGCGGAATAAAAGCCTACGCCGAATTGGCCGATGAGTTCGCTGTCGGCGGCGCCGCCGGATTCCTTCAGTTTTTCGAGAAAGGATTTGGTGCCGGATTTGGCGATGGTGCCGATATTTTCCACGACTTCGTCATAGGTCATGCCGATGCCGTTGTCGGTGATGGTCAGGGTGTTCGCCTTTTCATCGGCAACCAGCGTGATTGCAAAATCTGGGTCGCCTTCCAGCAGATCATGGTTGGTCAGGGACTGGACGCGGATTTTGTCGATGGCGTCGGAAGCGTTGGAGATCAGTTCCCGCAGGAAAATCTCCCGGTTGGTGTAGATGGAGTGGATCATCAGATCGAGCAGTTGCTTGGTTTCGGTCTGAAATTCACGGGTTTGCTTGCCAATCGATTGTTCTGTCATGGTTGAGTACCTCCTGTGTCAGAATGATTTGGTCTACTTATTATTTTACCACAGAAGAACTTTGCCGGGCACGGGGCAAACTTTGCATTTTTTGGGTTCTTGCCGGATTTCCGGCAGGAGTCGGCGAAAGAGTGTGGAACATGAAATAGTGCAAACCCACAAATGATGTGGTTGCGGCAGGAATCTGAACGACAGCGAAGGAGGACAGGATTTTGATCAAACTGATTGGAGTAGTCATTGTTATCGCCGGACTGTTGTTTCGTTTTAATCCCCTGTTGGTGGTCCTGGCAGCGGGCTTTGCCACCGGACTGGTGGCGGGAATGTCCCCGCTGGAGATTTTGTCCGCCATTGGTCAGGCGTTTGTGACGAACCGGTACATGTCCCTGCTGGTGCTGGTTTTGCCGGTGATCGGGGTTCTGGAACGGTTTGGCCTGCGGGAAAAGGCTGAGGATATCATCCGCAGCATGAAGACGTTGACGGCGGGACGGGTGATGTTTGTTTACCAGTTGTTCCGTCAGGTCACGGTGGGATTGGGCCTGCAGCTGGGCGGACACCCCAGCTTCATCCGGCCGATCATTGCGCCGATGACCGAGGCCGCGGCGGCTCGGGAAGGCGTGAGCAACGCGGGCTGGTTGGACCGGATCCGGGGAATGTCGGCTTCGGCGGAGAATTACGGTAACTTTTTTGGACAATTGATATTTCCGGCAGCGGGCGGCTTGTTGCTGATCAAAGGGGTCATGGAGAATGCCGGTTACAAAGTTGATTTGCTGGTGATGTCCCAGTATGCGATTCCGTCGGCGATTGCGGCTTCGGCCATTGCCTTGGCGCGATTCCTGCTGCTGGACCGGGCGATCCGGGCCGCCGGGAAAAACAAGGGAGGCGATCGGGGATGAATGTTACGCTGGATCAAATCTATGCGGTGACAGGCGTATTTCTGCTGATTTTTACCGTCTTGACGCTGACCGATAAAAAACAGTCTGGCAAATGGGGTACCGCGGCCTTTTGGGGGCTTTACGGCATATCCTTCATCTGGGGGAAAGAAATCCCGCCGGCGGTGGTTGGCGGAATGGTGGTAGTCATGGCGCTGATCGCCGGGGCCAAATGGATGGGAACAGGGGACTATCTGAGCGCAACCGCCGAGTTTCGGCGGAAAATGGCTGACAAGTACGGCATGTGGTTGTTTGGGCCGGCGCTCGCGGTACCGTTGGTGACTTTTCTGGTCGCCTGGCTGGCGCCGAAAATGGGTGCCCTGATCGGACTGGGCATCGGGTCCATTGTCGGTCTGGTGCTGGCTTTCCTGTTGACGCGAGTGATGCCGGTACAGGCTTTTCAAGAGGGACGACGAATGCTGGATGCAGTCGGCTGGGCCATCATTCTCTCGCAGTTCCTGGCGGCCTTGGGCTTTCTGTTCGACAAGGCCGGAGTGGGCAAGGTCGTAGCCGAAATGGTGTCGGCCGTCGTGCCGGTGGATGTGCGCCTGGCCACGGTCATCGCCTATTGTGTCGGCATGGCCCTGTTTACGATGGTCATGGGTAATGCATTTGCGGCTTTTGCCGTTATTACGACCGGCATTGGTATTCCGCTGGTGGTCAAGCTGCACGGGGCGGATCCCGCCATTGCCGGTGTCATCGCCATGCTGTCCGGCTATTGCGGTACATTGATGACGCCGATGGCGGCTAACTTTAACGTGGTTCCGGCGGCATTGCTGGAGATGTCGGATAAGAACGGGGTCATCCGGGCCCAGGTGATGACAGCGGTTCCCTTGCTGATCGTCAATATCTGCTTGATGTACTTTTTGGCGTTTCCGGGGAAATAAGGCTTGAAGGGGAGATGAAGCGTGCGAAATATTTTGGTGGCCGGTTTTGGACCGTTCGGCGGCGAGCCGGTGAATCCGGCGTTGGAAGCAATCAGGCTGTTGGATGGGCGAATTGTGGAAGGATGCAGTATTGCGACGCGGGAGCTGCCGGTGACCCGTTTCGAGGCAATCCGCGCGATTGAGAACTTCATTGCGGAAACCGATCCGGTGTTGATCCTGGCCGTGGGGCAGGCCGGCGGCCGGCTCGAGATTACGCCGGAGCGGGTGGCGATCAATGTGGACGATTTCCGTATTCCCGACAACGGCGGCTTCCAGCCGGTTGACGAACCGATCGTGGCGGGGGCGCCGGCCGCATACTGGAGTACGTTGCCGATCAAGGCAATGGTCATGGCGATGCGGGGTGCCGGAATTCCCGCCTCGGTCTCGAATTCGGCCGGCACGTTCGTATGCAACCACCTTTTCTACGGCCTGATGAACCATCTGGCGCAGCATGGCAACAAGATCAGAGGCGGATTCGTCCATATTCCGTATCTGCCGGAGCAAGCGGCCCGGCTGGGCGGACAACCGAGCATGGCCGTGGAGACGATCGTGAAAGGGCTGGAAGTGGCATTGAACGCCGCTATGGCCCATGAAACCGATATTGCGGCCGGGGACGGCAAGACGCATTGACTGGCGGCCGCCAATGGCCGATAACTTGATGGAGGAACTGAAAATGAACTGGCGAAGGTGGGTTTTCATTTTGGTAATGAGCATTTCGATGGGCGGACTGGCGACCGGCGAGACGGCGCCGCAGATTCCGCTGCGGGATTTTTTCCGGAATCCGGAACTGTCGTCGTTGGAACTGTCGCCGGACGGCAAACAGGTGGCCTTCCTGGCACCGGTGGAACGGCGGCTGAATCTGTTCGTTCAGGAAGTGAACGGGGAAAAACCCCGGCAGGTGACGGATGTCCGGGACCGCGACATCGGCGGGTACTTCTGGAAGAACGCCAATACCCTGATCTATCTGAAAGATGACGGCGGCGACGAAAACTACCACCTGTACGCGGTGGACATCGTTTCCGGACAGACCCGCGACCTGACGCCGTTTCCCGGTATCCGGGCCGGCATTGTCGACGATCTGGAGGATATTGAGGACGAAGTCCTGATCGACATGAACCAGCGACGGCTGGATGTATTCGATGTGTACCGACTGAATGTGAAGACCGGCGAAATGACTTTGGTGGCGGAAAATCCAGGCAACTACATCGGCTACTTGACGGATCACGCGGGCAAGGTCCGGGTGGCGCTGGCCAAGGACGCTGAGCAAAACCGGAACATTCTCCTGTACCGGGACACCGAACAGCAGGAGTTTCGGCCGATTATCACGACCGGCTTCAAGGACCAGGTGTCGCCGTACTTCTTTTCGGCGGACAACCGGCATCTGTATGCGACATCGAATATCGGCCGGGACCGCAAAGCGCTGGTGCTGATCGATCCGGCGACCGGCAAGGAAATCCAGACAATGTTTGCCCATCCCGAAGTGGATGTGGGCGGCGCCGGCTGGTCGCGACTGCGCAAGGTCCTGACCAGCGTCGGCTATACAACGGACAAGAGCCATCGGCATTTTTTCGATGACAAGATCCGCAAGATTTACGCTACGTTGGAAAAACAGCTGCCCGGCTACGAAGTGGCGCTGACATCCATCGACAAGGCGGAGGAACAGTTTGTCGTCCGTACCTACAGCGACAAGTCCCGCGGCGCCTATTATCTGTTCAACGAGAAAACCGGCGCGCTGAAGAAGTGGCGGGATTTATCGCCGTGGCTGAACGAACAGGACATGGCGGACATGCGGCCGATTTCCTTCAAGAGCCGCGACGGGCTGACGATCCACGGCTATTTGACCTTGCCGAAGGGGAAAGAAGCCAGGAATCTGCCGGTCGTCGTGAATCCGCACGGCGGGCCGTGGGTCCGGGACACCTGGGGCTTCAACTCGGAAGTCCAGCTGCTGGCCAACCGGGGCTTTGCCGTTCTTCAGATGAACTACCGCGGGTCGACCGGTTACGGCCGGGCCTTCTGGGAAGCCGGCTTCAAGCAATGGGGCCGGAAAATGCAGGATGATATTACTGACGGCGTGGAATGGCTGATCAAACAGGGGATTGCCGACCCGAAACGGGTGGCGATTTATGGCGGCAGTTACGGCGGATATGCGGTGCTGGCCGGACTGGCCTTCACGCCCGAGGTTTACGCCTGCGGCATCGATTACGTCGGTGTGTCCAACATCTTCACCCTGATGAAGACGATTCCGCCCTATTGGAAACCGCTGATGGCGGAGTTTTATGAGAAGGTGGGCCATCCGGAGAAGGACGAGGAGCTGCTGCGGTCCGTGTCGCCGGTGTTCCATGCGGACAAGATCAAGGCGCCGCTGTTCATTGCCCAGGGCGCGCGCGATCCCCGGGTGAACAAGGCCGAATCCGACCAGATGGTGGCGGCGTTGGCGGCACGCGGCGTCAAGGTGGAGTACATGGTGAAGGACAACGAAGGACACGGTTTCCGCAATGAGGAGAACCGGTTCGAATTCTACGAAGCGATGGAGAAGTTCTTGCAGGGATGCCTGCAATAGGGCCGACAAAACCGACATCGTCCACTGCGTATCGGGTTTCTTTTCAACAAAAACCGAAATGTGCTACAATAAAAGCCAATTTATTGTACAGCAGGGGGCAACGGATGCAGAGACTGGCGATGGACAGTGTTCGGCCGGAGATGATTTCGGCCGTCGATATTCTCGACCCCGCCGGCCGGGTGTTGATCCGGGCAAGGGGCGCATTGCAGGAACATCATATTCAGCTAATGCACAATCTGGGCTTCGGTTCGGTTTATTTGCATTTGCCCTACCTGGGACAGCCGGCTCCGTCGTCGGAGCCGGCAAGCCTGGCTTTTCGGGCGGAAGCTTTGAAAATCCTCCGGCGTGTGTATGACGATTTTCGGATGAAAAACGAAGTGGACGGCAATCCATTGCGGGATTTGGCGTCCAAACTAGTGAACGAGGTCATCTTCAACCGGAATCAATTGTTTCAATTGGTGGATCTGCGGACGCCGGAAACTTACTTGCCGGCGCATGTATTCAATGTGGCGGTTTTGTCGGTGTTGACGGCCCTGAAAATGGAGTATCCGCCGACCAAACTGCACGAACTGGCGATTGGTGCGCTGGTCATGGATATCGGCGAAATGCTGCTGCCCCAGGAACTCCTGCGCAAGAAAGGCAAGCTGGAACCGGCGGAAATGCTGGAAGTCAAGAAACATCCGGAAGCCGGGTTCGAAGGGTTGCGCAAAAAAATGCGGGGGTTGCCGGCGCCGTCTCTGCATGTGGCGTATCAGCATCATGAAAGCTTTGACGGTAAAGGCTATCCCAGGGGAATTGCCGGTGCGGAAATTCACGAATTCGCCCGCATCGCCAGCGTGGCGGACATGTTCGACGCGTTGCTGTCAGATCGGCCGTTCCGTCACTACTATCTGCCGCACGAAGCCGTAAGCATTCTGCATGCGCTGGCCGGCCGCCTGCTGGATCCGGACATTGTGGCGCAGTTTGCGTCCTGCGTGGCGCCTTATCCGCAGGGCTGTTTGGTGCAACTGGACACACAGGAAATCTGTGAGGTGGAGTCGGTCAGTGTTCAGAACCCCGCCCGGCCTCGCCTGCAGCTGTTGACGGATGCCTGGGGCAACCGTCGCAAGGAACGGGAATCGATCGACCTCGCCAAGATGCCGAGTCGGTATATTGTCAAAGTTCTGAAAGACCAGGAAATTATGGATTGGCTGTTGTCCTGAATAATTTTGGCGCACTGCCAATGGAGGATGAAAGGTGGAGGCCAGAGAGCGACGAGAACAATTGATGGAAAAGCTGAAAGCGGCAGGAGCTCCGGTGACGGGCGCAGCTCTGGCGCAAACTTTCGGAGTCAGTCGGCAGGTAGTGGTGGGGGACGTTGCAATTCTCCGGGCGGCCGGCGTTGATATCCTTGCCACTCCGCAGGGATATCTGATAGCGTCGCAATTGCTGAAAACCCAGACCCGGACGGCGACGGTCGCTTGCCAACATGGGTGGGATAAGTTGGCGGAAGAACTATATGTGATTGTCGACAATGGCGGAAAGATTCGGGATGTAATTGTCGAGCACCCTGTTTATGGTGAACTGCGGGGAACGTTGATGCTTTGTTCACGCCGCGAAATAGAGGAGTTCATGGATAAGCTGCGGAATAGCGGCGCGGCACCCCTGTCCTCAGTCACCGGCGGTGTCCATCTGCATACGATCGAGGTGCCGTCACTGGCGGTTTTGCAGCGAATTGAAGCTGAACTCGACAATCGGGGAATCCTGTTTAAATAACGCACGGTTCGAATTTACCGATACGGCTTGTCAAAACAATGGGGCAGCCGTATAATATTTTTATCATTAATGACAAGACACGTGTAATGACAAATGGCTCGGCGGCACAGTGTATTTCGTAAAAAGGGAGCGTGACCGATGAACATNNCGAAGAAGGCATGAAAGAGTTGCACGCAAAACTGCAGATTTTAAAGAAAGAACGAAATGCACTGATTCTGGCCCACAATTATCAATTGAACGAAGTGCAGGATGTGGCCGACTATGTGGGGGATTCCTATTATCTGAGCAAGGTGGCGGCAGAACGCGCCTGCGATGTGATCGTGTTCTGCGGGGTTCGGTTTATGGCGGAAACAGCGGCGATTCTGTCACCGGAGCGCGAAGTGTTGTTGCCGGAACCGACGGCCGACTGCCCGCTGGCCGACATGATTTCCGCGTCTGACGTTCGGGCCTTGAAAAGCCGACATCCGGGCGCGCCGGTTGTTTGCTATATCAATTCGACGGCGGCGGTCAAGGCTGAAAGCGACATCTGCTGCACGTCCGCCAATGCCGTCCGGATCGTGGCCGCGCTGCCGGAGAAGAAAGTGATTTTTGTGCCAGACGAGAATTTGGGACAGTATGTGGCCCGACAACTACCGGACAAAGAAATCGTGTTGTGGCCGGGACACTGTCCGGTGCATGCCGGGGTCAGCCAGGACGACGTGAGGATTATGCGGGAGAAGTACCCGGCAGCGGAGTTCATGGTACATCCGGAATGCCGGCCGGAAGTGTTGGATTTGGCGGATTTTGTCGGGAGCACCGCCGATATCCTGCGGCGAGCGGAACTCTCCGATGCGCAGACGCTGGTGATCGGCACGGAGGTCGGCGTTTTACATTCTTTAAAGCGGGATCGGGCGGAGCGTGCAGTATTCATTTTACAGCCGGGATTGGTTTGCCCCAACATGAAAAAAACTCGCTTGCAGCACGTGTATGATGCATTGCAAAACGAACGCCATCGGATTCAAGTGGCGGAACCGCTCCGTGATCCAGCGAAACGCGCTATTTCCCGGATGCTGGCGATGGCTGGCTGATGAAACGGGGAACAACAATGGGGAAAGGAGACCGAAACGCGATGAACCTTCTGGCATTGGATGATTTGTTGCAGCGTGCCTTGAATGAAGATCTTGGCCAGGGAGATGTGACCAGTGAGGCGATTTTTTCTCCNNTTGTGTTGGCCGGAGGCGAGGTGTTTGCCCGGGTCTTTGAGTTGCTGGACGCAAGGGTCGGTGTGACTTTTTCCAGACGCGACGGTGAAGCGGTCAAGCAGGGCGAACGTTTTGCCGATCTCGCGGGGCCGACACGGTCTATTCTGTCCGGTGAGCGGATTGCTTTGAATTTTTTGCAGCACCTGAGCGGGATCGCCACGGAGACCCGGCGTTATATGGAAGCCTGCGGCGATTCTGGCGCCATGATCGTCGATACCCGCAAGACGACCCCGGGGCTGCGGATGCTCGAAAAATACGCAGTAACGGTCGGCGGCGGCCAAAACCACCGGTTTGGACTGAATTCCATGATCCTGATCAAGGATAACCACATTCGGGCAGCGGGCGGGATTACGCCGGCAGTACGGTTAGTGCGTGCCAAATCTTCACCGTTTCTGAAAATCGAAGTGGAAACCGAGGACCTTTTACAGGTACGGGAAGCGCTGGCCGCCGGTGTGGATGTGATTATGCTGGACAACATGCCGACGGAGAGGATTGCGGAGGCTGTCCGGGTGATCAACGGGCAGGCGCTTGTAGAAGTGTCCGGTAAAGTAACCTATGAACAGATCGAGACGTTGGCGGGTTTAGGCGTCGATATCATTTCGAGCGGCGCACTGACGCATTCGGTGAAAGCGGTCGACATCAGTTTGAAGTTCGAATAATCGGGCGGGCCAGAATGCTGGCCAAGTATATAAAATAAAAGAATAATGCATAACGGATTCGCAGGGCGGTAAAATTGCCGGTAACAGGCTGTTTTGCCGCTTTGTTGTTTTTTTGTGCACTGAACGGAAGCCGAGCTGACTTTGCTGGCTGTCGCCCGGCAGGATTTTGACGCCGGACCGCAAATTTTAATGGAGAGAGAATCAGGCTCCGCCGTAACAACGGAGCAGGACGAAGGAGCAACCGGTGAACGTATTGCATTGTACATCCCTGGGCGAGTCGATGCTGCCCGAGTTTATCCGGCGGTTGCAGGCGGCCGGGCAAACCGGTGTTGCCGGGCGGACCGCGCTGGTCCTGCCAAGCCCGTATCTGCTGGAGCAGGCCCGGAACCGACTGCGGCTGACCGATGTAACCGCCTGGGAATTTCCCCGGATTTTATCGCTGGATGAGCTGGCGGCGCATCTGGCGGGGTTGCGAAAAATCAGCCGGTTGGAACAGGAGGTGCTGATTGGGGGCATCGTCCGGGAAACGGTGGCAGACGGAAAGTATCCCTACTTTGCGGGTATCGTCGATTACCCGGGTTTTATTGCCTCACTGTCCCGCTTGTTCGACGAGTTCAAGCTGGCGGCGGTCACGCCGGATGAACTGACGACGGCGATTGACGCCTTGCAGGGGGAAGTGGAGCGTAACACGGACCGGGACGCGGCGATTGTCGCCTTGTTCCAGGCCTACCAGGAGCGCCTGACCGAGTTGTCCCTGACGGATTTGGGCGGCATGTACGCAGCCGCGGTGGAAAAGTTGGCGCAATCGGAGCGGCGGCTGCCGTTCGAACGGATTTTCATGGCGGAATTCTCGGTCCTGTCCCCGTTGCGGCTGGAATTGGTGGCGCGTTTGCAACGTCGGACGGAGATGGAGATTGGCATATGTTTTGAGAAGAACCGGCCGGGTGCTTTTCGCTCGGTGGAACCGGTCTATCAGGCGTTGGTGGGCATGGGCTTCCGGCCCAAATTTCATTCGCCGATTCCGGTTGCCGTGCCGGCGTTGCAGCATCTGCGGCAGGAATTGTTCGCCGAACGGCCGAAGATTGTCGGCGATGCCGCCGGCATCGCCGTTTTGTGTTGCCCCAACCGGGCCAAGGAGTTAACCGTGGTTGCCGACCGGATCAAGGCGCTGTTGCTGGCAGAGGAAATTAATCCGAAAAGTGTGGCCGTGGTCGTCCAGGACCCCGCGCTTTACCCGCGCCTGCGTGCTGTCTTCGCGGAACGGGGGATTCCTGTGGACCGGGCCGATGTGGCGCCGGTTTCGGGAAAAGCCCTACCCCGGCTGGTGGCTGCCTGGCTGCGCTTGGTCCGGGGGCGGGGAGACCGGGACAGTCTGATCGCGTTTTTGAAATTGCCGTATGTGGCCGGGCGCCTGGACTGGGACGGGGATTCGTTCGAACAGGCGCTGCTGGACGAAGTGATCCGCCATTGGGAGGCGTGGCCGGCCGCGCTGGCGCGGCGGGCGCCAGACGGGGCGACGCAGGAGGCGTGGCGCGACAAGTGGCATGAATTGCGGCAACGGGCGCAGGAATGGGAGCAGCCGGCAACCTGGACGGAATGGGCGGACCGCCTGCGCGCCCTACTGTCCTGGTTGGAGTTACCGGCGCAGCTGCGGCGGCTGCGCCGGGCCGGGACGTTGTCCCTGGCCGAAGTCCGTGCCGAGCTGCAGTGTCTGGAGGCAATCCTGGCGGTTGCGGCGACGCTGGCAGGCTTGACGGCCATCGCTCCGGCGGACGAAGGGGTGCCGGGGCTGGCCGAATTGGACGAGATGCTGCGGCAACTGTTGGGGGAAGCGACGGTGGCTCTGGAGGAGCGTCAGGCGGCCGGCGTTCAGGTGGTGACACCGGAAACCGGCAGCGGCATGAACTTTCGGGCGGTGTTTGTCCTGGGGCTGGCGGAAGGAGAGTTTCCCGCGCCGCCCCGGGAAAGTTGGCTGTATGGCGACCGGGAACGCCAAACGTTGGGTGAGGCCGGTGTGCTGCTTCGGACTGCCCAGGACCGGGCGGCGGCCGCCGATTTTTCGTTCGCGCTGGCGGCGGCCATGGCCACGGAACGGCTTTGTCTGAGCGCCCTGCAGGACAGCGAGACTCTGCCGTCGCGGTTCGTGAACGAAGTGACCCGGCTGTTTGCCGCCGGCGCCGTTCCCTGTCATTCCTTTACCCTGGCCGAGGTGGTGGCGGCGGAGCCCTCGCAGGTCTGGAGCCTGCCGGAACTGGTCAAGGCCGGCCTGCATCACGCTTGGACCGCTTCCGCGGAGACGGCGGAATGGACGGCTGTTTTCGCCGCCCTGCCGGCGCTGCTGCCCGCCGGACTGGCGGAACGGGCCCGCGTGGAGGCAGAACGTACAGGCGTTTATGCCGGAAAGGTCGCCCGGGAATTGATGGACGTCGACCGGTTCAGTCCTTCGGCGCTGGAGCAATACGCTGACTGTCCGTTCGCCTATTTCGCAGCGACGGTCATGGACCTCGGCGAGTGGCAGCCGGCGGCGGAAGGGTTCGATGTTTTGTCGGCTGGCTCGGTATGGCACGAGGTGTTGGCCATGTTTATGGGCCGGTATCGCGGTCGTTTCTTGCAGGCGGCCGACCGGCAACATTACGAGGCGGAACTGTCGGCGCTTTTGGCGGCGGCGGTGGCCCGACGGGAGCGGCAGGGCCNNGCGACCGATGTGTGGTGGCGGTTCGAACAAGCGCGTTGGCAACAGGCTCTGTGCGACTGGCTGGACGGCGAACTGGCGCGGCAGGAACAGCAGTCGCAGTGGCGACCCTCGTATTTCGAGTGGGCGTTCGGCGCTCCGCCCCGCCCGGGCAGTGACCCGGCCTCGAGCGAACAACCGTTGCTGCTAATGGCGGAGACCGGCGAGAGGGTCGAGATCCAGGGGAAAATCGACCGGATCGATGTCGATGGCGGCCGGTTGCGTGTGATTGACTACAAGACCGGCAAGCCGCCGGCGCGAAAACAGCTGGAACAGGGATTGCGGCTGCAGGTTCCACTGTATATGCTGGCGGTGGCACAGCAATTGGGCGGACAAGACGAAGCGGCGGTCGAGGGATTGTATCTGCAGGTGGGCAAAGCCGCAGCCGAGTTGGGGATTTCCGGTGGGAAGATGTCGCAGGCGGACCTGTTGGCGCTGACCCGGGAAGCGGCTCTGCGGTACGCGGCCGGAATCCGCGACGGTAACTTCGCGGCACAGCCGTCGGCGGGGTGCCAGGATTGGTGCCCTGCCCGGCGATTCTGCCGCCGGTCGGCGGATTCGACGGCAGAGACGGAGGGCGCAACGGATGAGTAATTTTACGGCGGAACAGCAAGCCGCCATCGAAACTCTGCATTGCAATCTGCTGGTCAAGGCCGGCGCGGGAGCCGGAAAAACCCGGGTGCTGGTGGAACGATACGTGCGCATCCTAGCGGCTGGCGTTGCCGACACCGACGGAATCGTCGCCATCACCTTCACCCGGAAAGCGGCCCGGGAAATGAAGGAGCGAATCCGGACGAAAGTTGACGAATTGCTTGCAACCGCGGATGGCAACGAGTGGATGCGCTGGCGCGAGGTGGCCAATCGTCTGGATACGGTTGCGATTTCCACGATTCATTCCTTGTGCAGCCGGATTTTGCGGGAACATCCGGCCGAAGCCGGTGTGGACCCGGAATTCGGCCTGATGGAGGAAGCCCGGGCCAAGGAACTTTTAGACGAGGTCTGGCAGAGTACGCTGGCGCAGGCTGCCGAACAGGCCTCACCCTGGCTGACCCGGCTGCTGGCGGTGTACTCGCCGGCCCGGGTGCGAGAGGACTTGCGGCCACTGTTTGACAAAGTCCTGTCGGAAGGACTGGTGGGGCCGAATCTGGAGCAGTCGCTCTGGCCGGTGCAAGACCGGACGGACGAGCGGCGAAAGCATGCAGACCGTCTGAAACAGGCCTGCCGGGAATTGTTTGATCTCGCGGCGGCGGCCAAACGGAAATCGGGGACGCAGGAACGTCTGCAGTCATTGCGGGAGCAGTGGCCGGCGATGGAACAGGTCATCGACGGCGCGACCGAGAATCCGGATCAGCTGGATGAACTGGAGGC
>DCTI01000160.1 GCA_002329525.1 Negativicutes bacterium UBA1444 | reverse complement strand
CACTTTACTGGAATCATTGACGATCACTTTCCCCTTATGAGGATAATCGTTTTTTAGATGCGCCTTGGGGAACGCCTTCCCTTTCAGCAAGTCAAAGCCTTCCGTGTAAAACCCTTTTGGCACATAAACATCCTGATTGGGATTATATTTTAATACTGCCTCTAATCCCCAGTAATGATCAAAATGCTCATGGCTGACCACCCAATAATCGATCTGCTTCTTGGCCAGCTTTTCACTCACGCCTTCTTCGATCATCCGTTTTTCCATCCAACGGGGATTCCAGCCCGTGTCCAGCAACAGCCGTTTTATCGATCCATCCATCAGTTCGGCTTCGATGTAGGTGGCGAATCCCCCGCTATTGTTTCCTTCGTAGCCAGTGGCAACTCCCTCGACCGTCCAAGGGATAATATACTGATTGACCAGCAATCCGCCGGCCTTTTTCATATCGTCCAGCAACACGCTGTTTTCGAACCAGCTGGTTTCCGATACCACTTTCATTTTGAGACCCTTTATTTGACCGATGTCAGTCTGATTCAGTTTTTCCGTCGGCATGACCTGCTTGTAAAAAGCCGTGGAGGATAGGCCGGCTGTTGCAAAGTAGCCGGCAGCTACACCCAGACTGGCGCCTTTGATAAACGAGCGCCGGGAAATGTCTTCCGCCATTTTGGGATCACTCCTTTCGTTCGTTTCGGAATACTACAAAGGTCGTTGTGCAATCAGCAACTGCATCGTAAGCCAAAACAAGCCTCCGCCAACAACCAACCCGGCAATGAGCCCCGCTATGTATCCGGAACCACCTGAAGCCGTTTTCTCCGACATTCCTTCACCCCCTCTCACTGTTTATATTTCCATGCGCCGGCACATCTGGCGACAACGGATCGTTGCGCTGGGATTGGCGCGAAGGCTTCGGCCGTCGCTGTAAAAATCCAACCCCTCCTTCTCGCTCAACGAATCCGCTACGCGAGAAAACCCATGATGTTCCTGCCAGCCCATGGCAAACCGGCGAGCCACAAAGTCAGTCAACATCCAACCGGGGAAATCTCGATCGATGTCTCCTTTCCGCAAGACTTTCAATGCAGCGCCGTCTTGGGCGCCCATGTAGTAATTTTCCGTCATCGCCACCCGCCAATAATCCTGACTCTCCCAACTCACTTCACTGATCCTGTCCCGCAAAAATTTAATTTCCATCTGGCCGGTTAAGAAAAAATCTTCCGGGATTTCAGCAGCCAGCCCGGCCAGCGGCGCGCCGGTTCCATCCCTCAGATCGGCAAAGCGTTCCCCTTCGTGATGGTGGACGCCGCCGCAACAGGCGCAACTGGTTTCCCCGCCCTGCCATTGCGCCGGCTTGGTTTCAAAGATTTCGCCCAAGCGGCAAACCTGCTCCAAAACGGATAACCCATAAAAAATCGATTCGTCAGGGTGCGGATAATACTTGATCCTTAGCAAGGCCCGCCAATCCCAATCATGATCCGTAACACATTCCATCAAAGAGAGCTTGAACACTCCCGGTAAATCCTGAAACCACAAATACCAATAGGGTTCATGGTCTCGCATCTGGCTGATATATTTCAACCCTAGTTTTTCCCGCGTGTGATCATTAGAAAAGCAGACCATCCAATAATGATTAATGGCGNNGGCTATCATCCGGTCCTCTCCGTTCATTCCTGCCCCTCCCTTTCCTCAGCGCCAACAAATAATTCCCGGACCACTTCCATTTTTGATCGTCCCTCATAAGGAATCCCCCTTCGCCGAGCCTCCTCGGCCAGCATGTCCCAGGGCATTTCCGACAACAGCGCGTAACTGTAAAGCGGGGAAGACAAGTAACCGTCCATGACCGTGCGCTCTTCGGCCGCAACTGTTTCGGGCTCGTTAACTTCCGGGCTTTCCACCGGTACGCTTAGTTGTTCGGAGTCCGACTTGATTTCCAACATTGGTGACACTTTCCGGAACACTTCACCCAAGGTCCGGCACGAAAAAAACTCTCGCCGGCTCATCTCTCCGCTCATGGCTTCTTCTCCATCAGATTTTTTTCGTTCAACTGGGACAACCAGCGCACAAAGAACCAATTTAAAGCCTCAGCACAGTTAACGGCGCTGAGGCCGTCGCCGCCATTGCCACCCTTGCAACACAAAATTATTGTTTATCTTTGGGATGCTATGCATTGTCATCCGCATCCTGTTTTCGCTCAACTTCGCATCTAAACAACAACATATTGCAACTCTCGTGCCAAGCGTCAAAATCCTTATAAATTCAGGGTTTTCAATCAGTTCGTCTTTAATATTTCGTGGTTGAATTACTACAAAAACAAAAAAAGCACTCCAATACTGGAGTGCTTTTACCACATGCATTTAGTGAATTATTTTACTTTTTCGCAAATCTTCCATCATCCCTTGTTATATCCAGTTTAAAAGATTGTCGGCGAATCAGCCGTTTTTTCAATCGGCAGGATATCATACTCGCCGATATAAAGTTTGATATCCAGAACCAGCGTCTAATCGATGATAGCCATATCAGTGATTCTAAGATTCCCCTCCGCCAGCGAAAGTAGGCGAACCACAGAAAATCCAATTGGGTTCGGGGCGGCGAATGTGTCGCAAAAACGCCATGTCTTTCGTTGTCCAAAAAATGCTTGACCAATAATCCGGTTTGATGCGCTGCATAATGTCGGTCTCGAAACACCTATCCTGCCGGCGCACGCTCCTTCGCCAATCCTTCCATATCTTTGAGGCGGTTCGCTTCCACTTCTTCGAGCCTCAATGAATTTTTGCCAATAACCGGCTCCCGGTACGAAGGAACGTAGTTCAATAGAGAAAGTTCGGCTGCACCTTTACAGCCGAACTTTCTTCATGATTACCTACAAGTGTGATTAACTGTAGATCGAATCAGCCTTTTTCGCAGCAATAAGGCCAGGCAACGATTCCGCCCTCAATGACCTTGACATTCTCGAAGCCTTCCCCCTCCAGAATGCACTGCGCTTCATAGCCGCGTACGCTGATCTTGCAAAACGCCAAGATTTCGCCGTCTTTGCCCAATTCCTGCAACCGGCTGCGCAACTGCCCCAACGGAATATATTTGATGTTTGAACAATCCCCGATCCGAATCTGTTTGCATTCATCGGGAGTGCGAACGTCCAGCAATACCGTTTTGGCATCCGTCAGCTTTGCTTTGGCTTCGACGGGCGAAATCCCCTTGAATTTACCGGTCAATTTGTTCATCGCTGACATAGCGGCAGCCGCCAGGTTGTCAATCGGCGAATTATACGGCGGTGCGTAGGACAAATCGATATCAAACAAGTCTTGAACCGTACCTCCCAATGTCAGCATCGCGGCAGCAACATCCACCCGTTTGGCGACCTCCCCTTCACCGACCGCTTGCATACCCAAAATCTTGCGGGTAGGAACATCCACAATCAGCTTGATGGTGATCAGTTTGGCTCCCGGCATGTAATGGGGCTTGTCATGCCCGGACACCATGACCGTGAGGTATTCATATCCCATCGTCTTCGCGTCTTTCTCGCTCAAGCCGGTCTTACCGACATTAAGATTCATGACTTTAACAACGACCGTATTCAAAACTCCCCGGAAGACCTCATCACCGCCGCAAAGGTTGTCACCGATCACCCGCCCCTGTTTGTTGGCGGTTGATCCCATCGGCGCCAGGACTTTGCGACCGGAAATCATGTTCGTGTTCTCTACGCAGTCGCCGCCGGCAAAAATATCGGGATCACTGGTTCGCAGCCGGTCATCGACCTGAATCCCACCGGTCGCTCCCAGCGTCAAGCCGGCCTCTTTCGCCAGTTCGACATTGGGCCGGGCGCCGAGCGCCAGAATGACCATATCCGCGGGAATGCTCCGATTCTCGGTTTCAACGCTTTGCACCGCTGATTCGCCCTTCAACCCGGTGACCTTTTCACCGGTCAACAGCTGAATTCCCTGCTCTTCGGCGTATTTGCGAACTACTCCGGCTATTTCCGGGTCCAAAAACGCCGGGAAAACGTTATCCTGCATTTCGACGACGGTGACTTCAGCGCCGGATTTTTTTAGTGCTTCCGCCATCTCCATGCCCACGAGTCCGGCGCCAATGATGACTGTCCGTTTATATTTACCGTCGACTAGTCCCTGCTTCACTGCTTCCGCATCACGGGGATGCCACATGGTAAACACATTCGCCAGTCCAATTCCCGGCAGCGGCGGCCGTACCGGCGAAGCACCGGTGGCCAGCACCAACTGGTCATACGGCAACAAGGATTCTTCCTGTGAAACCAGATTTTTGACCAACACCGTTTTGGCAATGCGATCGATTTTCAAGGCGGTTGTTTGTGTCAGTACGTCGATTTGTTTGATATTCTTGAAATATTCCGGGCTACGCAGCACACCCACCGGGGTTTTCCACAAATCATCAATATGGGGAACATCACCGGATACATAATACGGCATTCCGCAGGCGCCATAGGAAATGAGTTCGCCGCGCTCCACCACCGTAATTTGTGCCTGGGGATCATTCCGGCGCGCCTTGGACGCCGACTTCAGTCCCGCCGCCACTCCACCGATTACCACAATTTTTTTCATCTGCTCATCCGCCCTCCTATTTTGTTCCTGTATCGATTCAGGGATCGAAATCACCAACGCCGTCCCAAGGTCGTTGGTATGAGTTTTACGATTCCTCTTCCGAAAAAAAACCATTCACAAGCGATTGAACGATCTGGCGTTTTTTCTCATCATACAGCGAATAATAAATATTAGTCCCGTCTCTCTTGCCGACTATAATTTTCGCCGCCTTCAGTTTGGCTAAATGTTGAGAAACTGTGGATTGCGCTTCACCAAGACAGATTTGCATTTCGGTTACATTCGATTGTTGTTTTTCACATAAAGCCTTGGCAATGCACAGCCTTTGCGGATGGGCCAGGGCTTTAAGGATATCGGCCAATTCGGTGAAGGCCTCAGGATCTGTTCGGTAGAAATGCTTCACTGTATTAACGCTCCCGTCATTACATCAAAAAATTTGTATATTAAGATATTTGCATGTTTTGATTATAACACGCTACGGTATTTTTTCAAGCAGTCTATTATTCGGCAGATCCAGCCCGAACCATCTTCCGGGCCTTGATCACTCCAAAAACACCCTCGCCGGTTCCTCGCCTTATTTCCTGAGTATGATTTCCGAACGCAAAGATGGTTTGTCGTTCCGCATCCACACGGAAGCCTGCCTGCATCAGCTGTTCTTTGATTTCGCCTGCGCTATGAAAATGAGCCTGCCGGTAAAACAAACTGGACTGCTTTTTCTGTTCATATTCTTTTCCCAACCGGGTTGCTGAGTCAATAAACGCGATAACAAAGCAGCCCTGGGGGACCAGGATACGGAAAGCTTCCTGAAAAGACTGCCCGACATCCGTCAAAAAGCAGTCCACCGTAATCATTACCGCAAAATCAAACATTGCCGCCTTAAACGGCAGACGTTCGGCCACGCCATCAAAAACATGCACGCCTCTTGATTCGGCTTTTTTACGCATGGCCGCGGAAGGTTCGACCCCATATTTGATTCCCAGCGCCGATGCAAACAGTCCCGATCCGACGCCGATTTCCAATCCAACGCCGGACGTCGGCAAGACTTCCCTAATCGCGGCGATTTCCGCCGCGAACAGGCTGGAATGTTCCTGAAACCATTGCTCGTACTCATCCACATGTGATTCGAAAATACTCTCTTGTTTCACATAGCGCCTCCGCATATCAGCAAAAATCGACAAGTCAAACGGATGCGGCAGCCCCCCACTATTCGACAACGTCGACTTTCTTCAGTCGATCCTGTTTAAATCTTTCACAGTAGGAATCGTAGGTATAAATGGCGGCGAGCGGATTGTGGCCCATCGCCCGGTCCTTCACCGCAAATACAGTGACCATGGCTTGGGAATATTTGATGAACAGTGAGTCATGGCCGACACATAACCCCAACAAAATATTGAAATCAGTCTCCGCCGCATTGAGAACTTCCGCCTGCGCAATCGGATTGCACATGGACTCCGGTTTACCGATGCGAACGCGCTCATCCGGCCCAATTCCGATCATGTCTTTGTCCACTCTGCCCACCTTGCACATGACGGAAACTACATCGAAGCCGTGATCCTCCAGAATCTTGCAAAAGACATTCGCTTCTTTGTGCAAGCCGCCGCAAAAAGCAACCCCTAATTTCTTATACCCCATTTTCCGGGAAAACTCAATGATCTCCTGCACACGCGGCTTCACTGGAAATTTATAAGCTGGAATTGCCGAGCGATCGATGTAGCACTCTGCTTCCTGTAAGGATGCATTACGAGCAAACTGGCGGATGTCCGGTTTTTCATACTCCGTCATTGCTTTGGCAATCTCGTCTGGATAAAGTTTGGTGGAGCAAAAGGCCGGAGCAGCTCCATCTTCACGTCCGCAAAATTTGATTTTTACCATACATTGGGCGCATTGCCCTTCATTTTGTACCACGCTTACAACGTCTCCTTTTAGTAAAGTTTTATCTATGGTTATATTTATTGATGTTTGTTATAGATTTCTTGTTTCTCTTTCTCCGGCACCCAACGATCAATAAGGAACGCCATTACAACGATTCCCACCAGGCTGCAGATCCAGCGAGTCACCGAAAACGTCAATCCCAAGTACTGTGTTTCGAACAGAAACATGGGGATCTTCAATGTCGACCAGGCGCCCAGAAATAGCATGACATTGTAAAGGCTGGCCCCCTTTTTCATCATTACGGCAGCCACTGGAAACGCGCCATATAAGGGACCGGCTGCTGCCGCCCCCAAAAAGATTGCCAGCGTCATTCCCCGCAAACCAGATCCGCGACCAAGGTGGCTGATGACGACTTCCCGGGGCACCCAGACATCCAACAGCCCCAAAATAATAAATACCGGCGGCAAAAAGCTCAACATTTCCACAAAGCTATTTGTTGTCTGAAAAGCAATTTGTCGGCCCCAAACCGGATTCCAGGCAAAAACGGCGAAATCGGCCGCCAAAGCCAAAATCACCCACTTGTAGCGCATCAGAACGGTCAAATTATCCCACCACCTTTGCCAAAACATAAGCAACGGCGAAGGAATATAACAAACTCATTCCATTACGCAGCAACATTGTTTTCCGGTTGAAATATCGGGCCTCCATCGGCGCGGTAACTACCCCAACCATCATCAGTGTCGAAACAAAAACCGCCACCTGCATTATTCCGGCGCCCATTTCCAGTACCGCGCGCGCCAGTGGAAATGCAATGAACCCCGGGATCAGGGTAATCGAACCGAGGGCTGCCGCTATGCCAAGCCCTGCCCAGCCGGACTGCGCTCCCAAAAGTTCAGAAACGGCCGATGGCGAAATAAGGGCCAGGCTTGCACCGATCAGCAACAAAATGAAGGCGAATGACGGCAAGATATTCTCAAAACTCTTCCAGGCCTTTTGCAATGCCTGCCGCGTTTTTTGCCGACTTTTTGTGTACGACCAGGCGACTCCAGCCACCGCCAAGCCGTAGAATAGAATGATATCCACAGTAGCCCCCGTTCCCTGTCCTGAGAAACACGAACAGGTCCGAATACCCGTTGGGATGATCTTTATAAAATATAACACCTAGCTGATTCAGGCGGAAATTCGTCAACAAAAATCCGCCTGAATTGTTCCTGTATCAGTGGTCGCAGTGGTGGTCCTCGTCGCCGTCATGATTGCAGGCGTTGTCGCCGACTTTCAAATTACGTTTCAGATAAAGGTCGACGATTTTCAGGGGTTTATCCGATTGCACGCCGCAAACGACCGCCACGCCACGGGATTGCAAAATGTCCTGGGCCCGTTCCCCCATGCCGCCGACCAGCACGACAGTCGCCCCCTGCTGAGCCAGCCAGTTTGGAATCACACCTGGTTCATGAGGCGGCGGTACTAAATTTTCCGTCTTTGTCAATTTGCCGTTTTCGACCGTTGCGAACAAAAATTCTTCACAATGACCGAAATGGGAGCTCAACATTCCGCCGGCCACTGGAACTGCAATTTTTTCCATCTTCGTTTCTCCTTTCGCTTCAGCCGCGCCTGACAAAATATTATCGACAATTTCCGCCATGGCGGCTTTCATGGCTACGGAACGTTCCAATGCGGATACGCCATCGTCACCGGCCATGACCACGGACGGATCGATCGGCATCCGGCCAAGGAACGGCACATTGAATTCGCGGGCCAGCGTTTCGCCGCCGCCGGATTTGAAAATATCGGCGTGATGCCCGCATTGCGGACAAACATAGCCGCTCATGTTTTCAATGATCCCGACAATATCCATACCGACCTGACGGCAGAAATTAAGCGATTTGCGGACATCCGCCAGCGCCACCCCCTGCGGTGTGGTCACTACGATGGCCCCGCAGTCGGGAATAAACTGAGCGATGGTCAACGGTTCATCGCCGGTGCCGGGAGGGCTGTCAATGACGAGAACATCCAGCGGGCCCCACTCGACATCAGTCATGAATTGCTTGATCACGCCAATTTTTAACGGTCCGCGCCAGATCAAGGCATCATCCTGGTTTTGCAAAAAACCCTGCATGGAAATGATCTTCAGATTTTCCGAATGGGCATAGGGTTGGATTTTTCCACCCACCGTGCCCAGCGGCATGCCGGTTAGTCCCATGATCCGGGCGATACTCGGCCCATGTACGTCAATGTCCATCAATCCCGTCCGCAATCCCTTCGCTGCTAATGACGCCGCAATGCCGGCAGCCATCGTACTCTTGCCGACGCCGCCTTTGCCGCTCATGACCATAAACACCTGTTTTACACCTTTGAGAAACTCCTGAATTTCCGGATCTTTCGGTACTCCTTGTTCCATTTCTTTCATTCCCCTCTTTTTTCGTTTGGTGCGAAATACTCGCTATAGTGTCCTTCCAGGAACGCCATCATAACATCCTGCACCTTGCCCGGTTCCACACAATAGATCTTGATCTTGTTGGCCCGCAGAACCTGAAGTGCCTTCGGTCCGACAATGCCGGTGATCAACGCGTTGATGCCCAATTTCTCAACAAATTGAGCTGCCTGAATGCCGGCGCCGTGGTCCAATCCGGCAATGGCGAAATTTTCGTGCGCCGTCCAAGTTTTCCCCTGCGTATCGAACACCAGAAAATAGGGCGCCCGGCCAAATTGGCCATCCATCATTTCTTTGTAATTATTGGCGATTGCCGTAATTCCGACCCGCATTTTGAACACCTCTTTCTTTTCATGCTTTGCTGGCCTGCTCCAGTCGACCGGCAATGTTTTTCCACAAACAGTTCAACGCGTCCCCAAGCAGCCGGTCCTCGGTCGGCACGACCGTATGCCCTGCCTTCAACGCTTCGCGGAATTCTTCCCGGTAGGGGATCTCCCCTGCCAACACGACGTCATTGTCCGCGCACCAATTTTGAATCTGCTGGCGCATTCCCTCGTGCAGATCGCTTTTGTTGAGGCAGACCAGCAACGGCAAGCGGAAGTGTCGGGTCAACCCATGCAACCGCTGCAAATCATGCAACGCGGAAATGGTCGGTTCCACTACGGTCAGAGCCAAGGTGGCGCCGGTCAGGGCGGCAATGGCGGGGCAACCGATCCCTGGCGGCCCATCCGTCAACAACAGGGAACTCTGCTGCTGCCTGCCCAGTGAACGGGCAACCGCCTTAACCTTCGACACCAATTTCCCCGAGTTTTCGATGGCAACACCCAGATTGGCGTTGACCAGCAACCCCCGCGAAGTTTGCCAAACTTCCCAAGTTCCAGCCGCCTTGCGCCGCATCGTGATGGCGCCGGTCGGGCAAAAATCAGTGCAAACACCACACCCTTCGCATAGCAGCGGTGCTGTCAGAACTCCGTTTTCGATTGCACTGAATCGGCAAAGCAGTCCGCATTTATTGCAGCCGATACAGGCTTCCCGGTTGATTTGGATTTCCCACCCCGACTCGAAGCTGCCGGAATCAACCTTCTCCCCGTCGAGAATCAATTGCAGATTAGCGGCATCGACATCGCAATCGGCCATCACTTTATTGGGGATAATCGCGGCCAGCGCGCCCGTGATGCTAGTTTTCCCGGTGCCGCCCTTGCCGCTGACGACTACGATTTCCTTTACCGGGACGGCCATGTGCGTTGCACCTCCCGCCAAATCATTCTTCCCTGCACGATGGCCTGCACCGGCAACCGTCCTCCGGCATAGGCTGCTGCCCACTCCCGGCTATACGGAATCTCAGCCAGCAGGGGAATGTCTCTTTCTTGGCAAAGAGCCCGTAGGCGGTCCTGCCAGGGACCGGGATCGCTTTTATTGATCACGACTCCGTAGCGGTCCTGGCCAATTTCCGCCAGAACAGCCATAGCCAGAACCAGATCGTGATAACCGAAGGCATTAGGTTCCGTCACCAGTAAGCAGACATCGCTGTCATAAACGGCCAACGCCATCGAGCACGAAGTTCCCGGCGGACAATCCAGCACCACATTCCCCGTCGCCGGAGCATTTGCCTTGAGTGCCTTGATCAATGGACCCCCGGCCGGCAACCCGGGATCCAGTTTTCCGGCGATCCAGCGTACCCGCTGATACTCTTCGGTTCCCGTACCCTGCTCAATGATGCCGATCCGCCGAGGCATTTCCCGGATCGCTTGCCGGGTACAGGTCAGGCTGCAAGCACCGCAGCTATGACAAAGCTCCGGAAACAGCATCGCCTTGCCGCCGGCCACGACCAAGGCTGAAAAGCGGCAACCCTTGGCACAATCGCCGCAGCCATCGCAACGCTCGGCAATGATATCCGGAATTTGAACAGCCACTGTTTCAGCCGTCACGCAATCAGGCTTGGCAAACAGGTGACAATTCGGTTCCTCAACATCGCAATCGATCAACGTCGCCTGTTCGGCACCTGCCGCCAACATCAGGGCCACTGTTGTTTTCCCGGTTCCTCCCTTGCCGCTCGCCACACTGACCCGCATCGGCCCGCCCCCATATCGAAACATATTTCATTACTGACAGAAAAAATAATATCGGGTTCAGTCAACGAAGCCGGACTGCTGCCTGCGCCCCGCATTGCGGACATAAAAGCTGGCAACCCCGGCCGCCCTGGCCGGCCGGCACTTCCCATTCGTGGCCGCAGGTACCGCAACGGAACTGTCGGCTGCCGTTACAGCATTTCATCCGGTAGTTGCCGCCTTCTATCCGTAGGGTCCGGCCTTCCCAAAGAAATCGGCCGATTTTCAAATGCGCCTTTTCCAGAATCCGATGGAAAGTTGGCCGCGACACTCCCATCAGCTCCGCAGCCGGTCCCTGATCCAAACCTTCCACGTCGGCCAAACGAATGGCCTCCATCTCTTCGATGGATACTACCATTTCATCCACGGCGAATATAGGGACGCCAACCGGTTTGAACTGGCCGACCGGCGGCAATTGCTCCACGTGTCGATCCTTGATGGGTCGCATTCCGCCACCTCTTTATGAAATATTTTTCATTTCAATTATAGAAACTCTTTTCGCCTGCGTCAACAGGTTCGCCAAAATAAATCCGCAGCCCGTCAACGGGGCAGCAGTCGCAGAATCTTCATGGCAGTCGACAGAGTGAGTCGGGTTTCCACGTCGTCGAGGGACACTCCCAAAATCGACTCGATCTTATTTTTCCGGGCCAACATGGTCTTATGATGCACAAAGCTGCGTTCCGCGGCTTCTTTCAAATTGGGCGCCGTCAGAATATCCTCCAGCGTGGTCACCAATTGTGTCCCTTTCGTGGCATCCTGACTCATCAACTTGCCCAACGACCGCTCCACGAATTCCTGCAATTGGTCGGAGTCCTGAAACTGAGTCAGCAGTTGACAAATCCCCAGGTCGGAATAGTGGTACACATCGTTGCCACCCCAAACCCGCTTGCCGACATTGGCCGCTTCCTTCGCTTCCCGGTAGCAGCGTCGGATATCCAGAACATTGTTGTAACTGGAACTGACGCCAACCGTGAGTTTGACGCCGGGCATCTGCCCCACCACGCGATCTTTGCCCAATTTGGCGCGGGTCATCGCGTGACTCTTGGGGTCCGGACAATTTTCCGGCAAGGGACATAATACCGCAAAACCGTCATACCTGGTCCAAACAATTTTATCCTGTTCGGCCGAGCAAATATCCGTGACCCGGCGCAGCAACTCTTTCATCCCCCGTTGATCTTTCTGCAGTTCCGCATAGGATTTACCGGCGTAGTCATCGATACTGATTGCGAATAACGCGTACCGGTTCGCCAAATCCAATCCTAAAGACCGTCCCCGCTCAATCGCCACTTCGCCGGCGTTGATTTCGCCGTCGGCGATTGCATTCAGCAGATCGGCCCGCTGCCGGGCTTCGTCGGTCTTTCGCAACGACTCGAGCTCCTGTGGGGCAAAGCCGGCACGGGTAACATACAAGATATATTCAGGTTCGGGCAACGAATCCGTCACGGCAACACATAGAACATACGCCCGAAAACCGGTTCCATCATCCGCCTTGCCGTCCACCGTCGATTCCGCCGTTCCCTGTCGACGAGCCATATCGCACCAGCGGGTCGGGCTATTCCCGTCCGTGCCGCTAAAAAAATTCCCGACGGGCTGTCCAACAGCCCGCTCGGGCGAAACGCCGAACAGTTGACTGGCTGCTTCGTTCCATTCCAGGATCCGCATATCCTCAGAAAATGCCAATGTTGCCACGGGAGCATGAAAAACCATGTTCCGCAGCCGCTTCAATAAAATTTCACTATCCACGCCAACAGCCTCCATTTATTCCAGGGGTCGAATCATGGCGATTTCGTCGCAGTTGGGAAATTTGCTGCAGTTGATGCAGTCTTTCCAGACTTTTTGCGACAAGCGTTCCTTGGAGACTTCATGAAATCCCGCTTTGGCAAAAAAGCCCTGCTGATAGGTCAGCGTAAACAGTGTTTTCACGCCGAGTTCCCGGGCGTCCTTCGCCAGTTGTTCGACGATGGCCATGCCGACACCCTGGCCGACATATTCCGGAGCGATCGCCATGGCCCGGATTTCCGCCAGTTCGTCCCAGACCAGATGTAAAGCGCCGACGCCGACAACCTCGCCGTCCTGTTCCGCCAGAACAAAATCGCGGAGCGTTTCGTAGATCGCATTGCGCGAGCGGGCCAACATCAGTCCCTGCTCCGCATAGTGATTGACAATCCGGTGAATGCTTTCGACATCGCGGAATTGCGCCCGACGGTATTTCATGCAAGACACCTCCAATGTTTATGTCAATGGACTATCTGGTGTTTTCTCTGTCGAAGCCGAAGACGCTGGGCAAAGATCGCCAATGCAGCATTCCCGGCACAGCGGATTTCGGGCCCGGCACACTTTCCGGCCGTGCCAGATCAGCCAGTGATGGGCCGCCGACCAATCCCGGCGGGGGATTATTTTCATAAGGCCCTGTTCAACCTCGCCGGGCGTCTTGCCGACTGCCAGCTTCGTCCGGTTCGCCACACGAAACACGTGGGTATCCACGGCAATGGCCGGCACATTGAACTGATGGCTCAGCATCACATTGGCCGTCTTGCGTCCCACTCCAGGCAACTTCAGGAGATCTTCCATGGTTCCCGGCACTTCGCCCTGATATTGTTCAACCAGCAAACGACAGGCGCCCAGAAGATTTTTCGCTTTAGCCCGGAACAAACCGCAATCGTGAATCAGTTCCTCCAGTTGGCTCAGTTCGAGTTCCAGCATTTTGTCCGGCGAATTCCATTGTGGAAACAGCCTGCCGGTAATGATGTTGACCCGGACATCAGTGCACTGAGCGGATAAAATCACCGCCACCAGCAATTCAAACGATGAGTTGAACCTCAAACCTGTTGTCATGCCAAAATAAGTCCTGGCCAGCCGTTCCAGCATAGCTTGCCGCCGGGCTATTGTAATGCGCATGCGAGTCCCCCTGCACAAATTTGTTCCTATGCTCCTTCCACATCTCCCCGTCGCTTTCCTGCCGCACGGAAAAGGATTTTTTGTGCGCGTATGGAATTCATGGTAAGATAAATGTAAACTTCAACACGACCATGGGAGGGAACACTAATGTTTGGTCTGGGAATGCCTGAACTCATCCTGATTCTGATTATCGCGCTCGTAATTTTCGGTCCTTCCAAACTACCGGAAATGGGGGCTTCCATTGGCAAAGCGATCCGGGAATTCCGCAACGCGACCAAGGAACCCGATTCCGAATCGGAGCGCAAGGTCATCGTCGCCGAATACCATGAAACGCCGAAACAATTGACTAACGAAGCAAAACCTGCTGAAGCAAAACCGGAAAAGAAGGAAAACGAATGACCCGTCTGACATTCAGCCGGCGCGAGTTCGTCGTCGGCGCGGTGGCCGGAGCGACCGCCGGCGCTGGAATTACGGCTGCTTTGCTGCGAAAGTCTTCTTCGGTCCCGTCCGGGTCTTCGGGCGGGTCGGTTTTTCATACGGACCGGGCGGCCCGCATTACCACATTGAGCTATGTCTCCGTAGACCACGCCCGCTGCACCGGTTGCGGCATTTGCGAAGCGGAGTGTACGCTCGTCCACGACCGCTCGTTTGATCCCGGACGCAGCCGCATTCGTCTCCACCACTTCGAACCTGCATTGGACATTGCTTCGGTCTGCACCGGTTGCGGGGATGCTCCCTGTATTGCCGCCTGTCCCAAGGAAGTCGGCGCCTTGAGTCGGGACCGACTGACCGGCGCCATTCTTTTGAATGAGNNAATGCATTGGCTGCGGCGCTTGTCAAAAAGTTTGCGCCCAGCAACGGTCCGGAGTGATCCGGCTGAGGCGGGACGAAAAAAAAGCAGTGGGCATCTGTGATCTGTGCGGAGGAGACCCGGCCTGCGTCAAAGCCTGTCCCGAGCATTGCCTGTCGCTGGTTCCCGCCAACCAGGATGGCCGCGATCTGGCGACCCCGCCAGCGGCGATCGCCCGCAGTCTTTCCCTCAACTTATATCGTTCGGGGAGGGATGGCTAATGTCTGGAGGCTATACCGGCAAAGTATTGGAAGTGGACCTCACAGGGCGACGCCATTTCCTCAGTGATACGGACCGCCAGGCGGCCACGCAATTTCTGGGTGGCCGCGGGATGGGAATCAAGGCGCTGTGGGAACGGGTTCGGCAACCCGGTCTGGATCCGCTGTTGCCGGAAAATCCGCTGATGTTTTGGCCCGGTCCGTTGTCCGGTCTCCCTTTGGCCGGCTCCTCCCGGGTCGCCGTCGTCACCAAAGCCGCCAACACTTCGCCGACCGACAGTTCCGTGACCACCGCCTCCACCGTTACCTATTCGTCGATTGGCGGCCATTTTGGTCCTGCCCTGAAGCAGGCCGGTTATGACGGCCTGATCATCACCGGCCGGTCGGAGCGACCGGTGGTGCTGATTGTAAACGAACAAAACATTTCGTTTCGGGATGCCGCCGATTTGCACGGGCAATCCGCGACCGCCACTCTGGCCCGGANNTGGCGCCGATTATCGACTATTGGCCATCGGCCCGGCCGGTGAAACGGGAGTTCGCTTTGCCGGCATCGTCAGCGATAATCGCCGCACTAGCGCCCGCGGCGGGGCCGGCGCCGTCATGGGTTCGAAAAATTTGAAAGCGATCGCTGTCCGCGGTTCCCTGCCGGTGCCGCTGCAGAATGCTTCAGGTCTGTTTTCCTTACGCCGCGAACTGGCCGCGCTGCTCGCCGGGTGGAGCAACTACGAGCACTGGCGGCGCTGGGGCGCAACCCCATTGCTGCTGTCCGCCAGTCAGGCCGGAATGCTCTCGACCCAAAATTTTCGGGAGGGTTCCTGGCCGGCAGTCGCCAATTTATCCATGATCACCGCCGAACGCGAATTTTGGGTCCGTCACGCCGCCTGCGCCCACTGTAGCCTGAAATGCATCAAAATCGGCCAAATTTCAAATGGACCCTGGCGCGGGGTCATCGCCGAGGGGCCCGGCTACAGCGCCGGCGCCATGTTGGGCGCCAACTGCGGGATCGCAGACTTCAACGGACTCATGAAGCTGATTTCCCATGCCGACGAACTGGGGCTCGATCCAATCGCCGCCGGCAATGTGCTGGGTTTTGTCATGGATTTGTACGAAAACGGCATTCTGCGCCAAAACGATCTGGATGGTCTGTCGCCGACCTGGGGCAATGTCCCGGTCCTGTTGGAATTGCTGGACCGGATTTCCCTCCGCCAGGGAATCGGCGAAGTCTTGTCCCTGGGTGTAAAAAAAGCGGCCGCCGCCATCGGCGACGTCGCCGTTCCCTTCGCCATGCATGTGAAAGGGCAAGAAATGGCCGGCTGGAACGTCCCGGCCAGTCACGATTTCGCCATTGTCTACGGAACCGCCAACCGAGGCGCGAGCCACCAGGAAGGGGCATCGGTCCCGGAGCAGCATCGCCGGACCTTTTTGGACGCGTTGGGCGTCTGCCGGTTCGTCTACGGCGCCGTCGGCACGGCCCCCTATCAACGGGCCCTAACGCTGGCGACCGGTCTGCCGGGCGATGACTCCTCGATGCTGGCCATTGGGGAACGCATCTGGAATCTGGAAAAAATGTTTAATGCCCGGGAAGGCTTCCGCCGTCAGGACGACCGCTTGCCGTCCCGGATTACTTCCCTGCGGTTTACCGTCGGTCCGAAAGCGGGAGCAACTTTTCCGGCCGATAAACAGGATTCCCTGCTGGACAAATATTACGCCGACCGTGGCTGGGATCAGCAAACCAGCCTGCCGACGCCCGAAAAATTAAAATCGCTGGGGCTCGACAAGCTGGTTGCAAAAAACTGAGTCCATTGCCGCCTGAAGACGTTCAGTTGGTCAAGCTGCGGATCGGTGCGGGAATACGTCCACCCCGGGCGATAAAGTCATCCGGCCGGAACCGGTTAACGCCCATGATCGGCGCGTGACCGAGCAGGCCGCCAAATACGACGGAATCGCCCACTGTCTTGCCGGGAACGGGGATCAGCCGCACAGCCGTCGTTTTGTTGTTGATCATGCCGATAGCGGCTTCGTCGGCAATGATGGCGGAAATCGTTGCGGCCGAGGTATCGCCGGGCACCGCGATCATGTCCAGGCCCACGGAGCAGACACAGGTCATCGCTTCAAGTTTTTCCAGCGAGAGGGCTCCCCGCTCCACGGCGGCGATCATGCCGGCATCCTCACTGACCGGGATAAAGGCGCCGGATAGTCCCCCAACGTGGGAAGACGCCATCAAGCCGCCTTTTTTCACCGCATCGTTCAGCAGGGCCAAGGCCGCAGTCGTTCCCGGCGCGCCGGCACTTTCCAGCCCCATCTCTTCCAAGATCGCCGCCACACTGTCGCCGATCGCCGGCGTCGGCGCCAGCGACAGGTCGACGATCCCGAACGGCACGTTCAAACGTCGGGATGCCTCCTGCGCCACCAGTTGCCCGACGCGGGTAATCTTGAACGCCGTCTTTTTTACAGTCTCGGCGACCACCCCTAGGTCGGCGCCCCGCACCTGCTCGATGGCCCGCATCACGACGCCGGGACCGCTGACACCGACATTGATGCACACCTCCGCTTCACCAACGCCATGAAACGCGCCAGCCATAAACGGATTGTCCTCCACTGCATTGGCAAACACCACCAGTTTGGCGCAGCCGATCGCGTCACGATCTTTGGTCAGTTCGGCCGTGCGTTTGATGATTTCACCCATGCGAGCCACACAGTCCATGTTGATGCCGGTGGAGGTGGAGGCCAGGTTGACCGAGGAACAGACCCGTTCGGTCCTGGCCAGCGCTTCCGGTATGGAATCAATCAAAACCAGGTCGCCTTTGGTGAATCCTTTGTGCACCAGGGCGGAAAACCCGCCGATAAAATTGACTCCGACGGCGTTCGCCGCCCGATCCAGCGCTTCCGCCACCGCCACATAACTGTCGGTGCGGCAGGCCTCCGCGGCGATGGCGACCGGTGTCACGGAAATCCGTTTATTAATGATGGGTACTCCGTATTCCGCCTCGATGTCCTCGCCGACCTGAACCAATTTTTCCGCCTGCCGGGTGATTTTCTCATAAATGTTCCGGCAGAAATTCCCCGTATCCGGATCGGCGCAGTCGCGCAGGCTGATCCCCATGGTAATCGTCCGGACATCCAGGTTCTGCTCCTTGATCATCCGGTTTGTTTCCAGAATATCCTGCAACTCAATCATGAAAGTTCCCCCTTACACCCGATGCATGACCTGGAAAATATCCGCGTGCTGCACCCGAATTTCCAGGCCGAGCGCCTCGCCTTTACCGCGCAGGATCTCCTGCAGTTCTTTCAGACTGACTTTGGCCTCGGCCATGTCGGCCGTCATGATCATATTAAAAAAGCCGTCCAGGATCGTCTGATCCAAGTTCAGGATATTCACGCCATTTTCCGCCAATACGGTGGAC
This sequence comes from Negativicutes bacterium UBA1444, assembly GCA_002329525.1. Taxonomy (GTDB): domain Bacteria; phylum Bacillota; class Negativicutes; order UBA1444; family UBA1444; genus UBA1444. Next base: position 14,705 of record DCTI01000160.1, on the reverse strand, counting down.
ACCATGGCAATAATGCCAACCCGGTCCCGGCCCAGAACGCTGATCACGATTTTCATGCTACCGCTCCTTTATCCATTCAATGATTTGATTCCTGAGGTATCTATTATTTTATTTTCCGCCGTCAAATAAAGCAAGCTCACTGCCGCGAGAAAGCACGACAATGTTTTGAGGGAGGTGCGGAAATAATGAATCTGTTGGATGTGATCGGCCCCATCATGATCGGCCCCTCCAGTTCCCATACCGCTGGCGCCGTCCGTCTCGGACGGTTGGCACTGGCGCTGTTGGGGGAACCGGTCCAGGAAGCCAACATCGGCTTGCACGGTTCCTTCGCCAGTACCGGCAAGGGGCATGGCACCGACCGGGCGCTGATTGCAGGCCTGATGGGTTGGAAAACCGACGATCCCCGTATCCCCCATTCGTTTGAATATGCTGCCCGAGCCGGCTTCCCGTTCCATTTTGAAACAGTTTGCCTGGGCGACGATGCGCATCCCAACACGGTCGTTTTCGCCCTGAAAGGAAAGAACGAAGGGGTTCTGCGTCTGACCGGCTGTTCGATCGGCGGCGGCCAAATTCGCATGACGGAACTGAATGGTTTCCCCTTCGAATTGAGCGGAGAATTTTCCACACTGGTTACGCTGCATCACGACCGTCCCGGCGTCATTCACAGCGTTACTGGCGTATTGGCCGCCCGCGCCGTTAACGTGGCGGAAATGCGGGTTTCCCGGCGAAAGCGGGGAAACTCGGCTATCATGGTCATTGATGCCGACGGAACGATCCCCCCGGCNNCCGGAAATCGTTGCCGCCGTGGCGGACCTGCCGCACATTATCGCCGTGCGCCGCCTGAATCCCGTGATGGACTAAGGAGGAAAGGAATATGGACAAACTCTCCCTGCTCACCTGGCTGGAGGATGCAACAGCGGAGAATGTTTCATTTGGACAGTATTGCCTGCAGACTCAGGCGGCTGAACTGGAAATTGAGGAATCCGCATTGCTGCAACGCATGAAGGAATCCCTGTCGGTCATGCGGAACGCCATTGATTTCGGGTTGACCGGGGTCCGTTCCACGGGCGGCCTGGTCGGCGGCAGCGGACTGCGCCTGAAAAATTGGCACGAAGGCTCGGACCTCCGCAAAAAGCTTTTGGGGGCGCTCTCGGCGAAGGCGGCAACTTATGCGCTGGCCGCCAATGAAGCCAATGCGGCCATGGGACGGATCTGTGCGGCGCCGACGGCCGGGTCCAGTGGAGTCCTGCCGGGTGTTTTATTCGCCATTGCCGAAGAATGTTCGATCGCGGAAGATCGTTTAGGCCTGGCCCTCGTTGCCGCCGGCAGCATAGGTATGGTGATTGCCTCCCGTGCCTCCCTGTCGGGCGCCGAAGGCGGTTGCCAGGCCGAATGCGGTTCCGCCGCCGCGATGGCCGCCGGCGCAGCGGTGGACCTGTTGGGTGGCTCACCCGATCAGGTCGGCCATGCCGTGGCGCTGGCCCTGAAAAACTTACTGGGGCTGGTATGCGATCCGGTGGCCGGTCTGGTCGAAGTTCCCTGTGTCAAACGGAACGCCGGCGCGGCCATGATCGCCCTGCTGGCGGCGGAAATGGCCTTGGCCGGAATCGAAAGCGCCATTCCCGTCGATGAAGTCATGGACGCGATGGCCGAAATTGGCCATGCCTTGCCGGAGACGCTGCGCGAAACCGGGCAGGGCGGCCTGGCCGGAACTCCGACTGGGCGAGCGTATAAGGAACGGATATTTGGCAGTCGCAATCACTTGGAGGAATAAAGAAACCACCGATGAATAAAGGGCTGCGGAGAACAACAAAAATTGTGTCTCCGCAGCCCTTTTCGCAGTCATCGAACCAGGTCGCCGTCATACGGGTCAGTCCTGGGGGCCCCCGTCGTTGGCCAGATTGAACTTATCCAGAACAAAGAACAATAAGCTGATCAGGATGGAAACGATCGTTCCCAGCGCCATCCCTTTGAGTTCCACGGCGCCCACCTTGATCGTCGCCCCGCTGATACCGGAAATCAGGACTACGGAGGTCAGAATCAGGTTGCGCGACTTGGTATAGTCGACTTTCTTTTCGATCAACATCCGGATGCCGGCCGCCGCAATCACGCCGAACAACAGGATGCATACGCCGCCCATGACCGGCACGGGAATACTGCGAATGATCGCCGCAAACTTGCCGATGAAGGAAATGGCAACGGCAATGCAGGCGGCTCCGCCGATGACCCAGACGCTGAATACTTTCGTAATAGCCATTACGCCAATGTTTTCGCCGTAGGTCGTGTTCGGAGTGGCACCAACCAAGCCGGACAAAACATTGGAAATACCATCGCCGAGCAAGGACCGGTCCAATCCGGGATCCTTCACCAAATCTTTTTCCACGATATTGCCGGTCACCACCAAGTGGCCGATATGCTCGGCCAACACGACAAATGCCGCCGGCATGATCATCATCATCGCACTGACATTAAATGTCGGCGCATACAGGGTCGGCACTTCGAACCAGGGCGCGGCAGCGATGCTGGAAAAATCGACGATCCCCATCGCCATCGAGAACAAATAACCGGCTACCACTCCGATCAAAATCGGAATTGCCGCCAAAAAACCCCGCAGCAGAATCGAACCCAGAATCGTTACTGCCAGAGTAAACATGGAGACCGTTACAGCCGTGGCGTAGGGAATGTGCAGCTGCTCGATCGTCTTGCCGGTCAAGCCGGCCATGTCGGTCGCCACCGGCGCCAGTTCGAGACCGATAATGGCCACGATCGCCCCCATGGCGGCCGGCGGGAAGATCACATCGATCCAGCGTGTTCCGGCAACGCGGACCAGTTGGGAAACCAAGATGAAGAATATCCCGAACATAATAAACCCGCCCTGGGCCGCCGCGTACCCGCCCAGCGCCGGGTCGGCCATAATGGCAAAAACGGGAGATATAAAGGCGAAACTGGACCCGAGATATGCGGGAATCCGGCCCCTGGCCACCAATAGGTACACAATCGTGCCAATGCCGTTCATCAGTAGCGAAGTCGCCGGGTTTACCTTAAACAGAAACGGAACCAGGACCGTTGCGCCGAACATGGCGAACAGGTGCTGCAGACTCAGCGGAATGGTTTGCCCCAAGGGAAGCTTTTCGTGAACCTGAATGATTCTTCTTTCCATACATCCATCTCCCATCATTTGCATACGATAAAAATAGAATAATACCGAAGCGAGGTTAAATTGTGGGCAGAAAAAAAGGCGCCCATAATTCGTAATTCCTACAAATCATGTCACGTCTTTGTGCATGAGGTGCTCCTCTCGTCGTTATTGCCCTTTACTAATGTTCGGAGTCCATCGGCAAAATCCTGTCGCCGCCAAAAAAATTTCCTATTTTTTTTGTTTGTTCGACCGGAAGTATTCATAGGTCAAGGCGGCGCGCTCGGCTACAACCATTCCGCCGGTCACATCGGCCACGAACAGATGATGGGTGCCTACGTCCAGAACCTTGTCCGGAATCACGCGGGCTTCCAGATAGGCCATGCAATTGCAAAGAATCGGACAGCCGTTTTTCCCCACGACATACGAAACATCCGCAAACTTGTCGGCGGTGCGGCCCGAGCGATAGCCAAAGTTACGCACCATGTCGAACTGTTCCTGTCCCAGCACGGAAACGGTGAAACAACCGGTTTCCGAAATGTACTCATGGGTCAGGTTCTTTTTGTTGAGACAGACGGCGATGCGCAGCGGCGGATCCGTCAGTTGGAACACCGTATTGGAAATTTGCCCGTTCAGTTTCCCGTCCTTGATGGAGGATACGACATACAGTCCATAGCTGATCTTGTCGAGCGCCGCCCGGGAGGTTCCCTCGGTGGAATTTTGCACGCTCGCCGCGGTCAGTTGCTGAACCACATCCTCCAGCAGAACGAACATATCGCGGCCGACTCCGCAAACCGGACAGACTTCCGGGGGTTCGTCCCCCTCATGGATATAGTCGCAGACCGTGCATTTCCAGCGTTTCGGTTTCGCCGGTGCCGTCACGGCCTCCATCAGTTCGAACTCTTCGGGGCCCACCCCGCAGACAGGACAAACATCCGGCGGGGTCTCTCCTTCGTGAATATAGCCGCAGACCTTGCACCGCCACTTTTTCATGCTGTTATTCCTCCGTTTGCCGCAAAATGGGCACTGATACTTTTTGACAAAATTCGCCGTCCAGCCGGACATTCCTGCCGAGTCGACGAAATTGACAGGACCCGGCGAACTTGTTAGTATGAAATCATGGTCGAATTCAAGAGGAGGATTCACAAATGATCAACAGGGAATTAATCGAACGAATTAACGCATTGTCCCGCAAGCAGCGCGAAGTGGGGCTGACCGACGAAGAAACGGCTGAGCAGGCCGTCCTGCGCCGAAGCTATCTGGATGGCATCAAGGGGCAGGTCCGGCAGCAGCTCGATGCCGCCCAGGCGTCGCAAAAGGAACATGCCGCGAACTGCACCTGCGGCTGCCACGGGACGCACCGGCATTGATTCCCGTCATATCGTTCATTGGCCGTTCGGGTGTCGGCAAGACAACCTATCTGGAAAAACTGATCGCTGAATTAAAACAGCGCGGCTATCGCGTGGGCGTCGTCAAGCATGATATCCACGGGTTCGAAATTGACCACCCTGGCAAGGATACCTGGCGCCACGCCCAGGCTGGCGCTGATGTGGTGTGTATTTCATCGCACGAAAAATTCGCCCTGATTCAAAAAATGCAGCGCGACCTGCCGCTGGCGGAAATCGTCGCCCGGATCCAGGACGTCGATATCATTCTGGTGGAGGGATACAAAAATCACAGTGCGCTCCGCGCGGAGATCTTCCGGCGNNGGGCCGGCCAGAGGACCTAATTGCCGTAATCGCGGACATGCCCCTGTATCCAGGGTTGCCCCATTTCGATCTGAATGCGGCCGAACCGTTCGCTGATTTTTTGGAACAAAAATTTGGGGGGGCAAAACAATGACCGGCGTGGTTCTGGCCGGAGGAAAAAATATTCGAATGGGACGAAACAAAGCGACCCTGCCCTGGCAACAGGCTGATTTTTTGCATGTCATTCTGCACAGGTTGTCTGGCGTTTGTTCAGAATTGATTGTCGTGACGAACACTCCGCTGTCGATTCAACTGCCGAACGTTCTCGCCGTTTCTGACATCATCCCGCAATGTGGTCCGCTCTCGGGGATCCATGCCGGCCTGACGTATGCATCCTCCCCGACAGCCTTTGTCACCGCCTGTGACATGCCCTATCTCCAGCCAGCGGCAGTGGCCTGGGTGGGCTCAAGCCTTGGCGAATGGGATGCGGTGGCGCCGGACGACGGCAATTTTCGGGAACCCTTGTTCGCCTGCTATGCCAAAACCTGCATTCCAATCATCGAACGCTTACTGGCGCAAGGAATTCGAAAAACCCAAACCTTATTTGACCATATCCGCTATAAATCCGTACCGGTCGACGAATTGCGCCGATTCGACCCCTCACTGCGCTTGCTGCAGAACATCAACGCACCGGAAGACTATGAACGGGCGTTGCAGGATATGGACAAGACATCTGTGATATAATAAGTTTTAACACACAAAACCATTTGGTGACGGAGGGATACCATGGCCTTCAATTTGAAACCAAAGGAAGAAAAATTTTTTCAGACACTTGCCGAACATGCCATGCTGGTGCGGGAAGCAACGGAAATTCTCCATAGCGCCATCGCTGACCGCAACCAGGTTCCGGAGTTGATGAATAAAATCAACGAAACGGAGCGAATCGCCGATGAGATTGTCGACCGTATCCTGGCCAAACTTCATAAAACTTTTATTGCCCCTATGGACCGTGAGGATATCTTTACCCTGGCAAAAAAGCTGGATGACATCATCGACTGTATCAAGGCCGCCATTGAGCGGATGGATTTGTACAATATCGATGAACCGTCGGAACGCATTTGCGAGATGTCGGAATTGATTCTGAAATGCGGCAAGCAAGTCGAAAAAGCGATTTTCAGCCTGCAGGACATGAAAAAGGAACGCCTCCGGCTGCAGGCCCGCTGCGAACGGATCATCGCTCTGGAAGCTCGGGGCGACGAATTGTATCGGCAGGAAATGGGCAAACTGTTCCGCGAATGCACCGATGCCATTGACATCATTAAGTGGAAGGAAATTCTGGTCAACCTTGAAGAAGTCCTCGACTTGTCGGAGGATGTCGCCACTTCACTGAAACGGGTTGTTATCAAATATGCCTGATTTGTCGGTGGAAGTCCTTCTGGTAATTTTCCTGGCATTGGCCTTCGATTACATCAACGGATTTCACGATACGGCGAATGCTATTGCCACTTCGGTTTCCACCCGGGCCCTGTCGCCGAAGCAGGCGATCTGGATGGCGGCGGCGCTGAATTTTGCCGGCGCCCTGTTCAGTACCGGCGTTGCCAAAACCATCGGCGGCGATATCGTCAAATCGGCTTCCCTGGTCGACCAGCAAGTAATCACCGCCGCTTTGGTCGGGGCTATTGCCTGGAATCTGCTGACCTGGTGGTATGGAATCCCCAGCAGCTCTTCCCACGCTCTGGTTGGCGGGATTATTGGCGCCGTGGTGGCCGGGCGGGGCTGGGATCCCCTGAATCTGGCCGGAATTGAAAAAATCTTTTTGTCCCTGGTGTTGTCGCCGATAGTCGCCCTGATTGTCGGTTACTTTTTTTTGATTCTGATGATGTGGCTGTTTCGCGGGTTTCCACCCCATGCACTCAGTGCGGGGTTTGCCCGGGCTCAGATCGGCACGGCGGCATTGATCGCCTTCTCCCACGGATCCAATGACGCCCAGAAGGCCATGGGAATTATCACTCTGGCGTTGCTCAGTGCGGGCAGCATTCCTTCGCTGGATGTTCCCACCTGGGTGAAATTTGCCTGCGCGTTGTCCATGAGTCTGGGGACGGCAGTAGGCGGCTGGAAAATCATTAAAACAATGGGGACGGGAATTGCCCGTCTCGAACCGTTCAGCGGCTGTGCAGTGGAAATTACTTCCTCTTTGGTCATTTTTTCGGCAACGTTGCTGCATCTGCCGGTCAGCACGACCCACGTCGTTTCCGGTTCGATCATGGGAATCGGCGCTTCCAACCGAATCCGTTCGGTGCGGTGGGGGGTCGCCCGACAAATGTTAGTGGCCTGGGTGCTGACGATTCCGCTCAGCGCGTTGGCCAGCGGATTGATTTACTACGTATCGCAAAAACTGTTCTAACTGCAGGCCTGATTCATACTTCTTCCCCCATTGCCGGACCGCTGAGGAGAACGCTTCGGCGCTGCGCTTAACCTCCGCTTGTCTCATGCTCCGGTCGCCGATTTACAGTCTTTACCCGAACCTTTCGCCGCCAAATTCCGCTGCTCCAAATGAGCTAACGAACCGGTATTTTGGGGGGATGCAACGCAGTCTTTCTCTGGCGATTTCAAAAACAGCAGTTCACAGCAGTTCTATGTACGGCATAACAGAAAGAAACCCGCTAAAATTTGAATTTTAGCGGGTTTCTTTCCCTTTGTTGCCCTATGGCCGGCCGGCATCACTACCTGATTCCCCGGAACTCCCGCCACATTTCCCGNNTCCCGGATCGCCAGTTGCGCGCCGCGCAGGAAATTGATTTTCCAGAACCCACTGATCTGCGCTTCCAGTTCCCGTTTGTCACAGACCGTGGAGATATTGGCGCTGTCAACCTGACACTTGACCGCCTGTAGCAATTCATTCCGCAAATTCTCATCCGGTTCGGCCAGAATCTCGTCGATCCGGGTCATCAGACGCATCGCCCGACGAATGCGTTCCTCCGTCGCCGCCGCCTGCTGCTGCCCGATCAGGCCATATTTCAGTTTCAGCTGATTGAACCGCAGCCCCGCTTCATAAGTGGCAATAGCAATTTCGTCCCGGTTCATCCAACGGGTTTCATAATTCAGGACATGCTTCCAGCTGGGTTGCACCAAGGCCTGCCGGTGTTCCTCGAGGGTGCGGCGCAGCAGCTTGTAGCCGTATTTCTCCGGATTGTTGAACACTTCGCTGCCCGGATCGAGAAACGGCGCAAACGGCGAAATGAACGGAAACAGGCGCGGCCTATCGCCGGTATTGAAACGTTCCATCAGATATCCGCAATACTCCACGGTTTCCATGACCGACTCATAAGTCTGTTCCGGCAAGCCGATCATGAAGAAAAGATCGAACCGTTTACAGCCGGCTTCCAACGCGCCGGCGATCGTTTCCTCCAGTTCGGCGTTGCCATAGGAGCGGCCGAACGCCGAACGGACTTTCTCATCATGGGATTCGGGCGACATTTGCAGGATAAAGTCCGGCGCCGCCTCGCCCAGTTTGCGGAAAAACGACCGGGGTGCCGGGGTCAGAACTTCCAGGATCAACTGTTTGGTCGCCCCTTTGACCCGGGAGAGAAAGCGGTCCGCATAGTCGGGATCACCGAACCGGATGTCGCCGAGAACAAACACCGGGCCCTTGCTCCAGCGGGACATGCTCCAGATATCTTCGGCCAAGTCCTCCGGTCGCCGATACGCGGGACCGCCGCGCAGACACATCGATTGCATGGCCATCGCCGACCCGCCGCAGGTTCGGCAGCGACAGGAACAGCCGCGGCAACTCAACGCCGCCATAATCGGATAACGGAGCCAGTCGACGAAGGGCAATGCACCGATGAGATCCCGGTTGCGGATGACGGAGCGAACGACATGGGAGTAATCCAGTCGCACATGGTCCAGTGTCGTGGGAATAAACGACAACGGATTGATGCGGACTTTTCCCGTTTCATCCTTCCAGGTCAGATTGGGAATATCCGGCAGTGCCGGTACCGGCTCCCCTTTGCCGGTAATATGCCGCATCAGCAGCAGCATCGGTTCTTCCGTGGAATCACCGCGCAGCACGAAATCCGTTTCCGGCCGCGCCGCCAGTTCCTCATGAAAAAACGTGGAGGAAAAACCGCCAAACATCAGGGGGATTTCCGGATGCAACTTTTTCAGCAAAGCGCCGACAGCCAGCGCCCCGTGTGCATGCGGCAGCCAGTGCAGATCAATGCCAAACGCCTTGGGCTTAAGTTTGGCCAGATACTTTTCCGCGTCGAAGTCCCGGTCCCGCATCATCAGTACTGCCAAATTGACGATCCGGACCCGGAAACCGTCGCGCTCCAGATATTCCGCCAACGTAGTGAAACCGATCGGATACATTTCGAAGACCGGCGTGGAAGGAACCAGATCGCTGACCGGCCCGTACAGGATGGACTCCTTGCGGAAGTCATATACGCTTGGCGCATGGATCAAAATCAAATCTTCCTGTTTCATATCGTCCCCGCTTTGTTATTTTCCCAACACACGAAACCCATAGTCCAACAAGAGGGCGGAATCCCGAAACACCGTATCCCCACCGTTCAGCACCACCGCAATCAGCAGCACATCACCCCGTCGCGCCGACGACACCAGACAGCGGCCAGCCGCATTAGTGGTGCCGGTTTTGACGCCGTTTGCGCCCGGGTAGGTCAGGAGCAGGCGATTAGTGTTAACCAACGAGGGGCCCGTGGCCCGATTCAAAAATTTCACGGTATGATACGGCGTGCTGACGAAATCTTCAAAACCGGGAGTTCGAAACCCCTCCGCCGTGATCAGGGCCAGATCATACGCTGTCGTAAAATGATTGACGGGATCCGGCAAGCCATGTGGATTGGAAAAATGGGTCCTCAGGGCGCCGATGCGCTCCGCTTCCTCGTTCATCCAGCCGACGAACTTTTTATAAGAACCGCCGCCGACATGTTCCGCCACGGCATGCGCCGCGTCATTGCCGGAAACCAGCATTAGGCCAAACAACAACTCCCGCAGCGTCAACCGGTCCAACTTCTGCAATTCCAGACTGGACCCTTCCACGTCGGCGGCAGCAGGACTTACGACGACCGTATCATTTAGGTTGCCGTGTCTCAGGGCGGTAATCAGGGTCATAATCTTCGTGGTGCTGGCCGGATACATTATTTTATGGCCGTCTTTGTCAAACAAAACTTGGTTGGTTCCCGCGACCATGAGAAATGCCGTTTCACTTTTTACAACCGGTTTCGGGATATTCGCCAGCACCGGCAACGGTTTGGGGGGAACCGGCACCGCAGTCTTGGCGGCAACCTGGGCCGGGGCAACTTTGCCGGATACCGCGGGCGGGGAGGCATTGGTTGGGCTTTGCAGCAGCACATTGACCAGACAAATCAGACCAACAAGTAAAACTAGCCACAGAGTTCTATTCTTGATCGTCAACACTCCTATTCTCGCTATGAAAGCAAACAGAAGGCGGTTCGTCACAACCCCCTTCTGTCTGTAATCGTTAAGTCTTCGCGGGTTAGATCAATACGTTTCAGTTATAGGTTTTTTTCTCTTTTTTCACCTTTGTATCGCTGGGTTTCTTTTTGTCGCTCTTTTTTGATGACTGCTCCTTGTTTGCCATAGTTTCACATCCTCCTTGTGCGCGGGTCGGTCGCCGGAGCGATCCTGTAAATTATTATACTATATTTGACGTCAAAGAAAAAAATCCTACCGGCACCGGACAAAATCAGCAGAGGAATATTCATCGGCAGGTCGAATAATGTTTATAATACCGATAATATCGGCTTGGCGCGGACCAAGAACACCAACGGGAGTGATGACTGTGCCCCGGAAAAAAATTGCCGCTCTCGCGGCTATTCTGTTTCTCATGGCGATTGTGGCCGTACTGCCTGGCTGTGGCGGAAAATCCGGCCCCAAGTATCTGCGTTATTCCGTGGGAACGGAACCGGAAACACTGGATCCCCGCAAATCCACCGGCATTCCGGAAGCCACGGTGGAAGCGCAGCTGTTCGAGGGATTGACCACCCTGGACGCCAAAAACAATCCGGTTCCGGCCATGGCCGAAAAATGGGAGGTCTCGCCGGACGGCCTGAAATACAAGTTTTCCCTGCGTTCGGGCATCAAATGGTCCAACGGCGATCCCGTGACCGCCTACGATTTCGAATATGCCTGGAAAACGGCGCTGTCGCCGGAACTTGGCAGCAAATATGCTTACCAGCTCTTTTATGTCAAAAATGGCGAAGCTTACAATCAGGGGCTGACCACTGCCGACAAAGTCGGGGTCAAGGCGCTGGACGACCGGACTTTGGAAGTGTTGCTGGAAAGACCCACCGCTTATTTTCTGTCGCTGACGGCCTTTCACACCCTCTATCCGGTCCCGCGCCGGATCGTCGAAGCCAATCCCAAATGGGCCGCCGATCCCAAAACACTGGTCGGCAATGGTCCTTTTAAAATCACGGCCTGGGTCCATAATTCCCGCATTGAACTGGTGAAAAACGAGCACTATTGGGATGCCGGCAAAGTAAAAATGCCGAAAATCGATTTTCTTCTGACTGAATCCGGCAGCACGGAAATTGCCATGTTTGACAACAATCAGATCGACATGGGCGAAAACGCGCCGCCGGCCGAGTATCCGCGACTGAAAAAGGAAGGCCGCCTGCAAATTTCCCCCTATCTGGGAACCTACTTTTTTGCCTTCAATGTCACGAAAGCCCCGCTGGATAACGTCAAAGTCCGCAAGGCATTGTCGCTGGCGATTGATCGCCGGGCGATCATTGACAATGTGACCAAGGGCGAGCAAAAGCCGGCTATGGCCTGGGTGCCGCCGGGAATGGCCGACACCAGCCCCACTGCCGATTTCCGCGCCACCGGCGGCGACTTTTTCCAGGACCGGGACATTGAAACCGCCAAAAAACTGTTGGCGGAAGCCGGTTATCCGGATGGTCGGGGGCTGCCCGCCATCGAATTGATTTACAACACCAATGACGTGCACAAGGCCATCGCCGAGGCGGTTCAGGAAATGTGGCGCAAGAATCTCGGCGTCAATGTCTCCCTGACCAACCAGGAATGGAAGGTCTTCATCAACACCCGCAGCAAGGGCGGCTACCAGATTGCCCGCCACGGCTGGATCGGCGATTATGCGGACCCGATGACCTTCATTGACATGTTCGATTCCACCAGTGGCAACAATGATTCCCAGTATAAAAATCCCCAGTATGACAATTTCGTTCGTCTGGCCAAATCGACCGGCAACCAGGAAATCCGGATCAAAGCCATGCACGGTGCCGAAAAACTGCTGTTGGATGATGCGGTCATCGCGCCGGTTTATTTCTATACCCGGGTTTCGATGGTCAAACCCAATGTCAAGGGATACCAGCGATCCGTTCTTGGCCATGTTTATTTTAAGGAGGCCTATGTGGAGTGATTTCTTGTGGTTAAGCTGATAATGGGTCGTATTGTTTCGATGCTGCTGGTCCTGTGGGTCATCGTTACGGCCACGTTCATCCTGATGCACGCCATCCCCGGCGGTCCGTTCACCGCGGAAAAAGCCCTGCCCGAAGCGGTGCTGAAAAATATCGAGGCCCGCTATCACCTGAACGATCCCTTGCCGAAACAATATGCGGATTATTTGGGCAATCTGCTGCGAGGCGACCTGGGGCCCTCCTTCAAATACGAATCCCGCACCGTAAATGAAATCATCGCCGAAAGCTTCCCGGTTTCGGCGGAACTGGGCGCAGTGGCGGTCTCCCTGTCGGTGTTGGTCGGGATTCCGGCAGGAATGGCTGGCGCATTGTATCAAAACCGCTGGCCGGATCATCTGGTCATGTTGTTCGCGACTATTGGCATCTCCGTGCCGAGCTTCATTTTGGCCACGGTTCTCATTTATATTTTTGCCCTCTGGCTCAATCTTTTGCCGGCCGCCATGTGGGGGGGGCCTGAGTACACGATTCTCCCGGCCCTGGCGCTGGCAGGCATGCCCACCGCGTTTGTCGCCCGGCTGACCCGCTCCAGTATGCTCGAAATCCTGGCTCAGGACTATATCCGGACCGCCCGGGCCAAAGGTCTTTCCGACTTAACCATTCTCTGGCTCCATGCGTTGAAAAACGCCCTGCTGCCGGTCGTGACCTATCTGGGGCCGATGATTGCCGCCATTTTTACGGGCAGCTTCGTCATCGAATCCATTTTTGCCATTCCCGGCCTCGGCCGCCACTTTGTCACCAGCATTTACAACCGGGACTATACGGTGATCTTGGGAATCACCGTGTTTTACAGCGCCCTGCTGGTCTTCATGAATTTTCTTGTGGATCTGACCTACGTCTGGCTGGATCCCCGAATCAAGCTCGGGGAAGGGGAGAACCGCTGATGGACTTCTCACCGCTGAAAGCCAGAGATGCAGTTGCCGCCAAAGCGGTCCGCCCCCACATCGGATTTCGTCAGGATGCCTGGCTGCGGTTACAAAAAAACCGGGCCGCCATGGTCGGCCTGGCCATCATTGTACTAATCAGCCTGCTGGCTGTATTCGGCCCGCTGCTGTCGCCCTATTCCTACTCGGACCAGTCCCTGGCCAGCGCCAACCAGCCGCCGTCGGCCGCCCACTGGCTGGGCACCGACAACCTCGGCCGTGACCTGGCCACCCGCATCTGTTATGGCGCCCGGATTTCCTTGTCGATCGGTATTGTGGCCAGCCTGATCAACTTAGGCATCGGCGTCCTCTATGGTGGAATTTCCGGTTATTTCGGCGGCCGCATCGACAGTGTCATGATGCGGATCGTCGATATCCTCTACGGAATTCCGCTGCTGTTGTATGTCATCCTGCTGATGGTGGTGCTGAAGCCCGGCCTGACCAATGTTTTTCTCGTCCTCGGGCTCGTCTACTGGCTACGGATGGCCCGGATCGTCCGGGCACAGGTCCTGGGCCTGAAAGAGCTGGAATATGTTCTGGCGGCCCGCGTCCTCGGTGCCAGCCACCGTCGGCTGATCTTCGGCCATCTCCTGCCCAACAGTCTGGGGCCGATCATCATCACGCTGACGCTGTCCATCCCGGAAGCAATTTTCACGGAAGCCTTCCTCAGCTTCATCGGCCTGGGCGTGTCGGCACCGATGGCCAGTTGGGGCGTATTGGCCTCGGAAGGGGTCGTGACCTTGCGTTCCTATCCGTTTCAGCTGTTATCGCCGGCGGTTGCCATCAGCCTGACCATGCTCGGATTCAACTTCCTGGGCGACGGCCTGCGTGACGCCCTGGACCCGCGCATGCGCCGCTGATTCTAAATCATGATCGTAGTTCGATTGGGAAGGATCGATTTCATTTGACCATGTTACTATCCGTCCGAAATCTGCAGGTCCGTTTCCGGACCTATGCCGGCGTCGTTCATGCCCTGCGCGGCGTCGACTTCGATCTGGCCGCCGGCGATATTGTCGGCATCGTTGGTGAATCCGGCTGTGGAAAGACAGTCACTGCCAGCGCCATCATGCGCATCATCCCCTCACCTCCCGGCGAAATCATTGCCGGCGAGGCCTGGTTCGACGGCCGTGATCTATTGAAAATGACCGAGCCGGAATTGCGGCATATTCGCGGCAATTTGATAAGCATGATCTTTCAGGATCCCATGACTTCTTTAAATCCCGTACTGACCATCGGCACGCAACTGACCGAGCCGTTTCGCGTACACCAGTCCATTCCCGCGGCGGAAGCCCGGCAGCGGGCCGTCGAGCTGCTGACTCTGGTCGGCATCTCCGACCCCGCATCCCGCCTCGACCAGTATCCGCACCAGTTGAGCGGCGGCATGCGGCAACGCGTCATGATTGCCATGGCCCTGGCCTGCAACCCTCGCCTGCTGTTTGCCGATGAACCGACAACCGCCCTGGACGTCACCGTGCAG
>DCTI01000088.1 GCA_002329525.1 Negativicutes bacterium UBA1444 | reverse complement strand
CCTAAATCTTGAATTTTGGCAACGTAGGTCAGTATCCCGTGATACCCGCCATCGTCCTCCTCGAACGCCTCGAAAAAGTCGATGTCCTGCGTTATCACTTTGAAACTCGTTGCCGACAGGTCCAGCATCACACTGGACAGAACAGTCGAAACATCATCGGCAATTTCGTTGACTTCCTTTTTCCCCTGATACTCGGACCAGATATGGATTTGCTGGCTTATGTCCCATGCGTTCGTCGTTTTCGTTCCCGACTGTTTTGCCGTGAACCCGCCGAATGTAATATACGGCAGGACCGCATACTGCGGCACGGCATCATATACCGGAGTTGTTTGCCCGGCGGTCAGTAATCCATACATGGCGGTCTGGAACGCCACCAGCGGGACACGTTTTTTGATAATCACGGCTTCACCGCCTCTTTAACGGCCCGAATCAGCGCCGGTTTTTCATCCTCGAATGCCGGCCTCATGTACGGGTGCGCAGCTCGTCGCGGAATTGTCGCGCTCTCCGCGAATGATGCGCCGAACTGGCCGCCGCTGCCCTCAAACATCCCCTTGTCGATGATTCTCAGCGCCTTTTTTGACTTCGGCTTAACCACCGTCGCCCGAGCGCCGAACTCGACCAGATGCGCATGGGGTTTTCTGGCGGCGACTTCTGCTTCAATCGCTCCGCGCCCGTATTTGTTCCGGCTGAACCGGGACACGATGGATTTTTTCAACCCGCCGGACTTGACCGGCACGCGGCGTTTCGCGCCCGAGGCGATGTTTTTCGCCCCGCTTTGGATCGCGTTTTCAACTTTGAGAGCGGTTTTGCCGTCGTAGGCTGAGATTTGGTCAATGGCCTTGCCCAGTTCAGGACAGCTCATGTTCACGCGGAATGCGCGACTCACTTGACCACCTCCCGGCAGATGAGAATTGTCGAATCCCGGCCCTCGTCGAATGCGTGTTCGACCGTGAATGTCCGGCTACCATGCAGTACCTTCCAGCCTTTTTTAACAGCGGTCCTGTGTCTGATTCTGATTTCTCGGACCATTTCCGACACCACAGCGCCGGCCTCCTGCATGGTGTTGACGCGCGGCCGGACGAACTCGGCCCAAACGGTGGCGGCGGTCACGTCTGTGGTGGTAAAGCCGCCGGCCCCATCGGAAACGCGGGATTGGTATTGCAAAATGATCCGTTTGTCGAGTTTCCCTGCAATCATACCGGCCACACCCGATCCAGCCCCAGCAAGGAATGAACGGCGAACTGAAGTTCATCCGTCATCTTCCCGGTTGCCTCTCTATTCGCGTACCAGTGGCCAACAAGGAGCAGGATAGATTGTTTCACCCTCTGCGGCGCGGTCGCCTTACCTGCCGTGTAGGTAATTTTTACCGAACTGATTTCTCGCAAGGTCACAGTCGGCAGGGAAACTCCGTGTGCCAGGCAAATCCGCCCCGGTTCGGAGTTGGTATCGACAAAGTATTTTGCCGCATCGAGAGTGTATTCCGTGTTGTCCGTGCCGTAGTATTTGATCGACGTCACCGACGCCAGCGGCGGCCGGGGAATGTCAAGCGGGAACCTCGGCCAGCCGTCCAGCGTCATTTCAATTGTTTGTGTGATATACGCCCGATTCTGGTAGGATTCGCAGTATTCTCTGGCGGCAACAATCAACGACGTCAGCAGTGTGTCCTCGTCTGTGCTGGCATCTGCTGGAACAAACGTCAGGATTGCCGCCGCTGCAGTTGCTGTTGCATTTTTATTGATCGTGATGGTCGCAGTGCCAACAGACAGAACCGTCGTTCCCGATGGAATACCTGCACCCGTTACGCCCATTCCGGCCAATATGCCATAAACCGATACGGGCGTGACCGTAGGCGTATTAACCACCGTTGCGCAGGCAACGACCGGCCCCGCGTTGGATTCAACCCGGCAATGCAGCGCCGCCTCTTGTAATGTGACCGGCTCCGAGGCCGGCCCTGTTATGACCTTAATCATTGCCGGTCACCTCCTTACGACGCGATAATCCCTGCCGATTTCAGCGCGGCAAGCACCGCATTGATTTTGGCCTTGTTGGCATTAGCCAACGCTACAACCGGATCAAACTCGGCCTTTGTCGGCGCTTCTCCGGCGGCGGCAGCAGCATCAGCCGTGGCAATCGCCGCAATCGTTTCCTGCTTATTGGCGTCAAAAATCAGTTTATGATTCACGGCGTCGAACGTCAGTATGGTATTCCCGGCGGCATCGACGAAAACAAGGTTCCCATCAACCCATTGGGCATTCACATTTGCAACCATGATTCGCCCTCCTTAATCAACGATTTGAGACGGAGGCGTGGCCTGGCCCCATTTGTTCTGCACGATCAAAAACGCGCTGGTGATGTTTCCGGCGTTGCTGGCACCAGTGGAAACGCCGATGCAATCAAACCCACCAGCCAGATCCATGCAAGCCTTCGGTTCGATCTCAAACACGACAATTTTATTTTTGACGGCCGCGTCCGTGGTGTAGTTTTTGGCGGCGGTGGCAGCGACCAGCGCGTCCGACGTGGCAACATCCAGCGCGGCAAAAATCGGCACTTCATTGGTCAGTGCTTTGGAGCCGGTTCCGGCCACTGCGGTGGCTTGCAGCGGGTCGAGTTGGACAGTGGCGGCGTGTCCCTGGGTGATATAGGCAACCACCCACGCCTTGACGACGTTTTTCAGGCTGGCGTATACGCTGCTGGTGCGTCCGGCGGCATCGGCGGCCGGGGCCAGCAAACTGATGACTTTCAGGTCGCTCGGAATATTCATGTTCATGTTATTTCCTCCTGTTAAATTAGTAGGCCGCCAGTTACGGCGGCCCCATTATTTAGGTTTCAATCCACGCGCCCNNCGAGTTGCCAGGGCGACGAACGGGGAAACCGTGTTGCTGCCCTTATACGGAGTGAGCGGCGCTTCCCACAGCGGGGCGCCGTTGACGCGATAGGTAAACCGCATGCACATTTCGTCGTACAAGAAACGGACGTGCATGGAGGTATCAGCTTTCACGCCGCCTTTGTCAATGAGAACATACTGCCCAAGATCAGCCAGTACGATATCGCCGACGGTGCCCAACGTTTCGCATTGCTCGACAGGGATGACCGGGCGGCCCTTGATCGTGCCGCGCTCGATGTATTCTTTGGC
>DCTI01000060.1 GCA_002329525.1 Negativicutes bacterium UBA1444 | reverse complement strand
AAAAGCGGCCGCCTCGTTCCGGTCGTGGAAGAAACGTGTCTCACCGCCGTTATCCTCCTGCCATTCCACGACATATTGACCGGTGCGCCGCCGCAACGCGTCTGGAGTGTCCAACGCGATCAGGCGGCCTTTGTCGAGGATAGCCACGCGATCGCACAGGGCCTCCGCCTCCTCGATGTAGTGGNNGTGAACTTTTCGCCCTGCAGACGCCGGATCAAATCCCACAAACGACGCCGCACCTGCGGGTCCAGTCCCACGGTCGGTTCGTCGAGAAACAAAATCCGGGGCCGATGAAACAGGGCCCGGGCAATCATCAGACGGCGCTTCATCCCGCCGGACAGATTTTGCACTTTGTCGTGTTCCCGTTCACGCAGTTCGACATAGTCCAACAGTTCGGCAATTCTCTGTTTTCGCTCCACCGCCGGAATATGGTGCAAGCGGCCGTGCAGCTCCAGATTTTCGCCTACGGTCAGGTCCGGATCGAGATTGAAATGCTGCGGCACAATACCCAGCAACGCCTTGACTGCTTCCTCCCCCTCCGGTAAAACGCAGCCGCCGATGGTGATCTTGCCGCCACTGGGCCGCGTCAGCATGGTCAGCATCCGGATGGTGGTCGTCTTGCCCGCTCCATTGGGGCCCAGCAAACCAAACACCTCGCCGGCGGCGATATGCAGGTCCAGATGATCAACTGCCAGTCGGTCGCCAAATTTTTTAACCAGTTGTTCCAAACGAATCATGGCATCCTCTTCTTTCCCGGAGTCTACAGCGCTCAAACCGCATTCTTGGCGATCCGCAAGATCGTATTGTCCGACAGTTCCTTCAAGGTATAATAAGCGGCGCCCATGCGGGCGGCAATGTCCCGGGCCACGCCGAGCTTGATGAAATCCGTCTCGGTATCGATCACCACGCAGGTCACGCCGGATTCGCCGATTTTTTCGGCGAGTCGCAGCGCATCAGCCACGCCGTCGGCGCCACCGTCAAGGCCGATATTGGCCCGGCCATCCGTCACCAGCAGCAGTACCGACTGTACCGCCTTGTCCTTTTGCCGAAGCGTCCGGATCTGACCAAGCGCACTGTCCAACCCCTCGGCCAACGGGGTTTTGCCGCCGGTCGGCAGTTGCTGCAAACATTTTTGAGCCAAATCGATGCTGCGAGTCACCGGCAGCAGCACTTCCGCCGAATTGCGGCGAAATGCGATCATCCCGACCTGGTCGCGTTTCTGATAGGCATCCTGCAACAGCGAATAAATCGCACCTTTCACGGCCCGCATCCGTTCCCGCGCGCCCATCGAACCGCTGGCGTCCACCACGAATAAAAACGTGTTGCCGATCCGTTTTTCCCGCACTTTCTGCCGCAGATCCGATTTCAGGATATTGATGGCGCAATCGCCGCCGCGTGACGATTGGTAGGGCGCCGCCGCCCGCAAAGTGGCGTCGAAGGCCAGATCGGTCACATCCCCCGACGGCAAGAACGAACGAACATACCGTCCCTGTTTGAGATCGGTGCGAGTCAGGCTGCGTTTCCCGCTGCCGCGCCGGATGAAACGATCCTGCGGCAGGGAAGCATCCAGATTGACCGGCGAAAAATTCCGGTCGATCTCCGCCGTTCGGTCCTGGTCATCCGACGGATCCGACTGCGGCGGTTGTTGGGAATCGTCCCGGTTTTCTCCGTCGTCGGCATCGTCGCTGCTGGGTTCCGATTCCGTCGGCGCATTTTGCGGCGGCGGCGGTTGTTCGGTAGAGTCCGGCTGATCCGACGGGTTCGGGGAATCGTCCGGGTCGCTCTGCTCCGGTGGCGGCGGCGGTAGCGGCGACTGCATCTGCCGCGTACGGTGCGGCAGAACAAAGCAAGCGGCGCGCTCCATATCCGTTGGCAACAGATAATCGCGGCCGGCCAGGCCGGCAATCGCCTTAGCCGCTTCCAGCAGGTACAACTCCGCCCGATGGCCGGCGCAATTCGCCCGGGAGCAATACTGGGCCGCCAGCTGCATCATGGGCGCATCGACGGCCGTTTTTTCGACCAAAGCACGCGCCTGTGCCACTCGCTCAGCCAATTGCCGCGTATCTTCCCGCCAGAGTACCGCGAAGGCGAGCGGATCCCGGTCGTATGCCAGAACGCGTCGCATGATCTCCGCCCGCGCCTCGGCATCCGTCTCCCGTCCCGCCATGACAAACAGGCCGAACCGATCCAGCGTAGCCGGAGTCAGTACGCCTTCCGCCGGATTCATCGTGCCAACCATCGTAAATCGGCTTTCATGACGGAACGAGATTCCCTCCCGTTCCACCAGATTGACCCCGCGATCCGCCGCATCCAGAATGCCGTTCAATACTTCCCGGCGCAGCAAGTTGATTTCATCCACATACAGCAACCGGCCGTCGGCTCGGGCGAGAATGCCCGGGGAAAAAGCCTTTTTGCCGCTGGTCACCGCCTGCTCCAGGTCGATATGGCCAAATACCATGTCTTCCGTGGCATTGAGCGGCAGCTCGACGATTCCGCCGTCCGCCGACAACTCGGCCATGGCCCGAACCAGCACCGACTTGGCCGTGCCGCTTTCGCCGGCGATCAGTACCCCGCCGGCGTGGGGATTCGTCAGGACAATCAGCAGGGCTTCCTTGACATCCGGTTGCCCCACGACCGCCGCAAACGGGAACGCCGTTCCCTTGCCCATCCTTTTCGCCCGCCTTTCCTTTGCTAATCCTGCAACGCGGCTTCCACGGCCGTCCAGTCCAACGCCCCTTCTTCAAAGGGACGTCGCCGCATCCGATGCGGCAGAGCCAATCGGGCCGCCTGGCGGATATCCGCCGACCCGGCCTGTTCACGCCCCGCCAGCGCCGCCAAGGTAATCGCAGTCTTGATGAGGGTGATGTCGGCGCGATGTCCGTCCACCCCCAGTTGAATGGCCAACTTGGCGACCATCGACAGCAGTGCGTCGCTGACGCCGACTTGCGGCAGCAAGCGCCGTGCCCGCAGGATCGCCTGCCCCAGTTCCTCCTGACCGCTCCGGTAAGTGTCGGCGAAGGCAGCCCAATCTTGTTCATAGGCCATACGGCGCTTGATGACTTCCACCCGTTGCGCCGGTTCGTGCTCGCCGGTCACAGTGACGGACAGGCCGAACCGGTCCAGCAATTGCGGCCGGATATCGCCTTCTTCCGGGTTCATGGTACCCACTAGGACAAACCGGGCCGGGTGGGAGTAGGACACCCCTTCCCGTTCGACCGTATTGACTCCCATGGCCGCCGCATCCAGCAGCACGTCCACCACATGGTCGTCCAGCAGGTTGATTTCATCCACGTACAAAATGTTCCGGTTGGCCTGCGCCAGAATGCCGGGTTCAAACTTTTTTTCGCCGAATTTGATGGCATGCTCAATATCCAAAGTCCCAACTACCCGATCTTCCGTCGCGCTTACGGGCAATTCCACCACCTTCATCCGGACCGACAGGTCGGGAAGGGCCTCGCCCTGTTTCGTCCTGCCTGCACAGTCCTCGCACAGATGGGCCGGATCTTCGGGATCGCAGCGGAAGCGACAGCCCTGTACCGCCCGCATGGCCGGCAGCAGATCGGCGATGGCCCGTACCGCCGTGGACTTGGCCGTGCCTTTTTCCCCCTTGATCAATACGCCGCCCAAGGAAGGGTTGATGACATTCAAAATCAGGGCCTGTTTCATTTCTTCCTGCCCCACGATCGCGGTAAACGGATATACGCCTGTTCGCATGTTCAATCCCCTTTTCCCATCTTACCGAAATTTTTTCCTAATTCAGTCCCTGTTTTTGCTGAAAATCCCGGATAAACGCTTGTTTCAGCGTACATTCCGGCGGGTATGGTTCCGCTGCACAGCCCGCCCCATACCAGCGGGCGAAACAAGCCCCGCCGCACAGGGAAAACGCATCGCACTCCGGGCAAAAGCCCATACCGCGGCGAATCTTATCGGCGACCCGCGTCAGGCGTCCCAGATCGATTCCGGTTTCCACGTGCCCCAGCCGAAACTCCGGAAACGACNNGAGCGAAGCACAGGCGTAAATGGCGCCGCTCGCGTCGACAAAAGCGGCTTCGCCGTTCATGGCATGACAGTGCGCGAACCCGCCGCTGCATTGCGTATTCAGCGTGCGGACCCGTTCCCGGTGGGAAAAGATCAACGAGCGCCCGGTTTGTCGTTCAAGCCGTTCGGCGGTTGCCAGCACTTCCCGCAACGCCGACGCCAGATCGGCGGCTGACGCCGCCTTCATGCTGACGCCGCGCCCCTGCGCCCTGAGCAGATCAAAGCCGATTTTGCGCACATTCCCCAGATAATGGGCCATCTCGACGATTCCCGCCAATTGCCGGACATTGACGTCGGTAACGACACAGGTGATCCCGGTTTCCACGCCCACGGACGCCAATACGGCGGCGCCGGCCAGAATCAGCCGGCTAGTCCCGCCACCGTCCGGCAACTTACGTTGGGCAT
>DCTI01000094.1 GCA_002329525.1 Negativicutes bacterium UBA1444 | reverse complement strand
CGGCAGCTTGTGCAAGGCCACTAGTTCCTTCACCCATTCCTGGTGCGGTCGCGCAGGCACGCCGGCGCCGAAATAATTGGCCGGCGTATCCTTGGTAATCCCAGCCCGGCCGATGAACACCGAGTTTTCACCGATATGGATGTGCCCGGCGGTGCCGGTTTGTCCGGCCAACGTCACATGATGCCCCACGGTCACGCTCCCGGAAATCCCGGTCTGGGCAGCGATCAAGCAGTGTTCGCCGATTACATCGTTATGGGCAATATGCACAAAATTATCGATTTTGGTGCCCCTCTTCACGATGGTGCTCCCAGTGGTCGCCCGGTCGATCGCGGCATTGGCGCCGATTTCCACATCGTCCTCAATAACGACATTGCCGACCTGCGGCACCTTCAGGTGTTCGCCGTCAACGGTGACAAAACCGAAGCCGTCGCCACCCAGCACGGCGCCGCTCTGGACGATCACCCGGTCGCCCAGAATGGTCCGTTCCCGCAGCGTTACATTCGGATGAATCACGCAGTTTTTCCCGATCACGGAGCCGTCGCCGATATAGGTGTGCGGATAGATGACGGTGCCGTCGCCAATCGTGACGCCATCACCGACGAATACCTGGGCCATAATTCCGGCCGTATCCGCCAGCGCCAGATTTCTGCCGACAACCGCCGTCGGATGGATCCCCCGATCAAACGCCGGCGGTGGATTGCACAACGTCAATAAACGGGTAAAGGCGACCCGGGGATTTTCCACCCGAATCGCCGGTTTGGCGTAAGTTTCCACGGCGGCCGGCACGATCACCGCGGCCGCTTGGGATTGGGCGGCCCGATCCAGGTGCGGCGGCACCGCAAAAGTCAGATCGGTCGGGCCGGCTTCGTCAATCCCGGTAATCCCTGTAATATCGGGATTGCTATCGCCAATTATCTGGCCATCGATCAGCTCGGCCAGTTCACGCAATGTCTTTTTCAAAACCGTTCCCCGCCATTACTGCAATTTTTTCAGAACTTCTTCCGTTACGTCCACACCGCCCCAGGCCATGCCGTTTTTGTAAATCACGGCGCCCAGTTTCTTTTCTTTGGCGAC
Source organism: Negativicutes bacterium UBA1444 (assembly GCA_002329525.1). Classification (GTDB taxonomy): domain Bacteria; phylum Bacillota; class Negativicutes; order UBA1444; family UBA1444; genus UBA1444. Next base: position 18,019 of record DCTI01000094.1, on the reverse strand, counting down.
CTCTTCCAAAACTTTCTTGGTCTGCGTTTCGATCTGCGCTTCGAACTCCTGCTTCATTTTCATGAATTCTGCATAAGCTGCCTGTTCCTTCTGCTGAAACTCTTCCGGTTTCAGGGTGGCCCGCTCTTTCTCCAGGTTCTCGGTCAGTTCCTTGGCCTTGGCGTTCAGTTGCTCTTGCATCTGTTTAATTTTCGGATTCTCGGTCATCACTTTCTGCATATCGACAATGCCGATCGTCGACGGTTTCTCCGCCGCACAACCGGTCAGCAGCACTGCGGCGAAAACGACGGTCAGCAACAGTGCGCTCCACCGTGTCCATTTGTTCATAATTTCATTCCTCCACTCATTTTACATTTGCCAGTTCTTTGGCCACTGTGTCCGTAATGTCTTTCAGTTGGGTATGCACGACCTGGCGCAACCAGACCACTTCGATCTTGTCCCGCAGGGCCACTTTGGTGACCGTTGAACGGACATCGGCGATCATCCGGTTGGATAATTCCACAATTGCCCGCCGCTGCTGCTCACGTTCCGGGGAGACGGCGTCCTGTTGCAGGCGCTTCATTCGTTCCTCGGTCCACTGTTGCGCATAGGCATCGGTTTTTTGCGCCAGTTCCGCGGCAAAGGCATCCATTTCATTCTGGAACCGCGCCGCCAGTTCATCCTCTTTCGCCTTCAGTTTCTGTTGCCGCTCAGCCAGCAGACGGTCCATTTCCTTCTGCAGAGTATCTTTTTCCGTCGGCGTAATCTGGACAGTTTTCAGTTTCAGGTCGATATTGAACAACAACGGCCGATATTCTTTCTCCAGTTCTTCGATGTAAGCGTGACGTTGTTCCGTCAATTCGTCACCCAATTGGGTCTGTTTCTTTGCCAAAGCCGCCTTGTCTTCGTCCTGGCGCACTTTCATGGCAGTCTCAAATTCTTGCCGGGCAGTATCCTGCGCGGATGTATCCGCCGCGGCTTTGGCATCCGCCGCCGCCAGTTCCTGCTCCATTTGCCGCAGCTTGCCACGCAACGGATGCGCGTCCAGGACTTTTTGCACATCCACCATGGCCTGTACCGCTTCCGGCGGTTTCGCCGGCGGCGAAGTGGCCGGTTGCTTAGAGGCGCATCCGGCCAACGTCGTCAAAAGGCAGCCCAATGCCAAGGCGGCAAGGATATTCCGCTGTTGCCCGAACCGCATGCAGCTTCCTCCCCGTAAAAAAGGCCGAGCGCTGGTCTCCCCCGCCCGGCCGCTCTGTGTCGCCAACTGTTGGTCTACTTACCGGTGACTTTCTTGACGCATTCGTCCGTGATATCCTGACCGCCATAGATCACCGCGCCCTTGTCCACAACCACCGACAGGCCTTTGGCATCCGCCACTTCTTTGATTACCGCGTCGACCTTGGAAAACAGGGGCACCATCAGTTCCTGGTTTTTCAGTTGCAGGCGCTGCTGCAGCTGCATGTAGTATTCCTGTTTCTCCTTGTCGCCCAGGCTGGCCGCCTTGGCATCGAATTCCTTTTTGGCGGCTTCCGATTCCGCCTGCATGGTGGTCTGGACTTTCGCCAGATCCGGGTGCTGCTGTACGACCATCTGATAATTGACCACGCCCACATTCGACGCCGGCGCCGCCGAGGCGACATGGGTGGTCTGCGTTACAGCCAAACCGGCCACACCGAACAGGAAAGCGGCCGCGATGGCGAGAGCTACTGTTTTTACGTTTTTCTTGTTTCTGAACACTTACGAAAGACCCCTCTCAAAATTTTTCCCTAAGGCTAGTTGCCCATATCATTATAACAGGCGGGACGGCTGCGCACAATATTGGCGGGAAAAACTTGCCCGAAATGTTTCACAGATGTCCCACCATCCGGAGCCAACTCCGTCCGTTTGAAAAAACACATTCAGCGCTGAGAAAGTCGTGCAGCTTGTACCGCAACCCAAATTCATACTGGTCGCTNNGTCCAGCGGCCTCCCAACCCTTGCGACCACCACCAGCCCCACTGCTGGTCGTTGGTGCGATAACGGATCCCCGCCCGGCTCTCGTGACCGAACTGATGTCCCCATCCCGGCATGAACTGCCAGGTCAGGTCGCCCGGTAACAGCTTCGTTTCCAGAAACAATTCGTCCCGGGGCGCGATCAGCCGCCCGACATGGGTCTGGCCGGAAACATTGTCCTTGTCCCGGCCGATGTCCAGATAGACTTCGCCGTAGATCCGCCAGGTTTCCGCCTCCACGTTCACGGCCACTTCGGCGTCGACCTGCGGCCGCACTACCGGCGAAACCTGCAGGTCAAACTGACGGATTACCGGATCATTTCGGGTCGTCTGGCGAACTTGATCGGTGAAATAGGCCAGATGGCGCTCCACGTAGGCCACCGGCAAGCCCCGCATGGTTCGTGCCTGCATTTCCAATGAGGGACGTGCATGTACGAGCAGCAGATTGGGGATGGTCTTGGAACGCAAGGAGACCTGAACCTCCCGAACGACCTCCCCCGTGGGAAACAGCGACAGTCGCACTTTGGTTTGCTGTCCGGCTTCCACATCCAGGCTGAAATGAAATTCCGGCAGTTGGCGGCGGAGCAATTCCCGGATCAACTCCCGGGCCGCGCCGGAAGCCCAGTCCACCGCATCGACCGGCAACCCCAGCAAGGCGACGCGGATATCGTCCTCCAATTTCCCCATGTCTCTTTTTAGCAAGGATACTCCCGCCGGAGCAATCCCGCTATAGTCCACCTGAATGTCCACCTGGCGGACGGTGTCGCCCCAGGGCGCAATGCGAATCTGGATCTTGCTGACGGCAGCCGGTTCGAGGACCACACTCTCGATCGCGTAACCGGACAGCACCCGGTCGAAGACATCGCGAACCAGTTTTTCGTAATGTTGCCGTCGCTCGCCAACCTCCGCAGTGGCATGCCCCAGCAGCAGGTGTTCACCGATCGTCCGCACACTTTCTGACATCCGCCGGGTGACCCGCTGTGGCGTCGGGGCAGTTGTCAGTACTTCGACCTGAACTGATTCTACAGTGGCGATGCCGGCCGCCGCCACGATCGGCGGACGAAAGGCGACAGCTGCCTGGATCAGGCAGATGATGCCGATCAGAACCGTCAGTCGGCAGTTTTTCGATCCAAGACGCATGCCGATACTCCTGTTCNNACGGATTCACGCCTTCTTAAGGGAAAAGTCAGGCGCCTGCCTGACTTTTCCGCCGTTATTGGCTCTTCGCGCAACCTGCGCTTAGAATTGACCGCCAAAGCTAAAGTGAGTCCGGCCGCCCTGACTGCTGAACCCATAATCAACCCGAATCGGTCCAAAGGGAGTCACTACGCGAATACCCATCCCATAGCCAATTTTGAGATCCTTAATGAAGTCAAAGCTGTCGCTGTCCCAGGCATTGCCGATATCTGTAAACAGTGCCGCCATGACCCGCTTCGCCACCGGGAAGCGATACTCCGCCGTAGTGGCAAACAACCGGTTACCCTTGAACTGATCATCGCGATAGCCGCGTAAGGTATCGATGCCACCGGCCATGTACTTCTGCATTTCCGGAATGTGCCCGGTGCCATAGCCATACATGCCACGGATCGCCACGACCTGCGACTTGCCAACTTTCCAGTAACGACGCCCTTCCGCCGTATATTTGTTGAAACTGAAATCACCGCCTAGTCCGGCAAATTCGCCGGAGAGGGAATACCGCGCGCCTTCCGAAGGGTTGGTATTGCTGTCGCGGGTATCGAGCACCCGTGACAGGATAATACTCCGAGTCAAGCCGAAGTTATTGTGAATATAATTATCAGATTTATAAGGATCGTCGGTTTCGTAGTTTTTGCCGGAAACCCAGCCACCGTATTCATCCCAACGGTTCTTGAAGGTGATGTAATGGCTCAATTTATCGTTGACCGGTCGGCCAAACGTAAAGTCGAAACCACGATAACGGCGATCATAAGTTGTGATCTCGTTTCCGTCCGAGTCAAAATCCGTATATTCATTGATCATATTATAAAACGTGAACCCGAATGAAGTTTGTTTCCGATCCAGCCAGGGCCGACGAAAACTGACGGCATAATTACCGGCGGTCGAAGCCTTGCCGCCGAATTCCCAGTGAACGCTGACATCGTCACCACGACCGCGGAAGTTCTTGTCACCGACCGTGATAATACCAATTAAGCCATCGGATGCACTATAGCCGCCGCCGATGGAAAAAGTGCCGGTCTTTTGCTCAGTAACGCCGACTTCCAGAATCGTGCCTCCCGGCTGCTTGCCGGGAAGCAGTTTCAGATTTACATCCTCAAAATAGCCGAGGTTGTAAAGCTTTTGCATACTGACCCGGGCATCCTTGGAATTGAAAGGCTGGCCGATCTTGGTCCGCATTTCCCGGGTGATCACAAACGGTTTAGATTTGGTGTTGCCCTTGACCACAATGTCTTCGACGGTGCCTTCATTAATTCGCACCGTCAATATGCCTTCCGGACTAAAGTTGATGTCCNNGATGTCACCGGTCTTGGCGAGGATATAGCCCTCGGCCTTGTAACTTTCCTCGATGGCCCGCAGGTTGGCGGCCACCGTTTTGGAATTCAGAACTTCACCGGTTTTGACGGTCATCAGTTTCATCAGTTTGTCTTTGGACAGTTTGTTGTTGCCTTGCAGATTGATTCCCTTTAAAACGGGATTTTCCTTGACGTTATAGATGACTTTGACGCCTTCGGGGATCGCGACGAAATCCGCTGTCACGTCGGCGAAAGTCCCCATCTCGTAAATCAGGCGCAGATCCTGCCGCACCTTGTCTGGCGTCCACTCCTCACCCGGTTTCAGTCGGGTCACCGCCAGAATCGTCTCCGGCTTGATGTTGACGGCGCCGGCGACCTCGATAAAAGCCACTTTTTTGCCAATCAAGTCTTCCGGTTTGGGGCTGGGTGCCGGGGTTGCGACAGCTGGAGCCGTCGTTGGTGTTGCCACTGGGTCCGCAGTTTCCTCCGGCGCTGCCTGAACGGTCCAGCCCGCAGCCAGTATCATGGACAAAACCATGATCAGGATGAATCTTTGATGTAAACCTCGGTTTCTGATTTTGATAGCCTCCTTTCGGAATCTTACGGTTTTGTCCGGCCTCGCAAGGATTGTCCGGCCGCCTGGATCAGACGCTTCATTTCGTCTGGGGAGATGGTGGGGTCCCGGCTGGCCGGTTTGTCGGCGCTGTTCACCTCCTGCCCAGCGGGGGTGGACTCAACGGCAGACACTGGCGCCGCTGCTGGCGCCGATTGGGGAATAGCGACTGCCGAAATCATCTGGACCGGCTCCGGCACAACCACGGGTATCGGCGCGACCGCAACCGCCGGTTCCGGGGAAGGCGGCTGCCCCCGCCACCACCACCAGGCACCGCCCACTCCAGCCACCGTCATGACGGCGGCAAGAGCAAACGCCGTCCCCTGTCGAACCCAACCGATCGTAAACCAAAGACGACGAGAGCGAAGAGTTTCCCGAGTGGACCGCAATTCCGCCTCCGCCAGTAATAGATCCATCTCACCGCGGGCCGAAGCATTGCGCCCGAAATGTTCCTCCGCCTGATTCAGCCATTGCCGGGCGGACTGGATCCGGCTTTTTACTTTTCGTGCCGGCTCGTTCACTCTCCTCACCTCCTGTCAACGGATTTAAATCTGTATTATATATTCCGCCATGCAACGGATTTTTTCGCAGGCATTTTGTCAGCCAAAATTCTCCGATTATCAGGATTTCTTGCGAAATTTTCCGCTGAATCGGCTTCATTTCGCTATATTGTTTAAATTCTCTTTAATTCTCCCATCAGGCGGGACAACATCCCCCTAATCCGGCGAATCCCCTGCTTTTGCAGCCGGGAAAGATGCGAGGGAGTGATTTGAAGCGATGATGCCACCTGTCCGGGCTCCCGCTCCTCCAACAACACCCCGCTCAAGGCCAACCGTTCTTTCAGCGGCAACCGGTCCATGGCGGAGCGCATTTGCGCCACCAAAAAATTCTGTTCGGCAATTTCCGCCACTGGTAGCGCCAGATCCGCCAAGGTGTCGGCCACGGTCCTGCCTTCCACCTCGTTGCAGGGAGTATCCAGTGACAGCTGCCGGGTCTTGTTTTCCCTTTCCAGATAGTTCAGCATGCGGCCACGGATGCGGTGGATCGCATATAAACTGAAGGCTACCCCGCGATCCGGATCAAAATTTTCTACCGCTTCAATCAGACCGATGGTCCCTTCTTGCACCAGATCCATCAACAGGGCCTCGTTGCTCCCCCGCCAGCGGGACAGCGCCTTGACCACCAGTGGCTGGTACTGCTCGATCAGGCGGCGACGGCAATCCGTTTCGTTTCGTTGTTTGAAACCGTCCCAAAGGGCTCGCTCTTCGTCTGGTTCCAACAGGACAATTTTCGTAACTTCGGCCAGATACTCCTGCAACCGCAACGAAGCTCCCCCTTCCTCCAATTCAAAATTAGAACCGAATCCGATATTCCACGCCCCAGCGCGGACTGCTTTTCTCATCGATGGAAGCATTGATGCTGAATGTCCGCGTAACGTCGTAGCGGATGCTCGCCAGATACTCGCTGCGGTTCAGGCCCATGGAATAGGACACTTCCACGCGATCACCGATATATTTGCTGAACTCCAGATTATATACTTCGTGCAGGGAAGCTGGTTTTCCTGCCGCTACCGTCGGTCCGAACGTCACCGGCTGNNACTAGATACCAGCCGAAAATCGTCTAGGCCCAACGCTTCGCGGAAAGTATTCTCCACCTCGCCGAACACCTGCATCCGGAAGCCGGTGGTCAACAGGGAGCGCATCTCTTCCCGGGCTAAAGCATCTGGTCCCATGGCGCCGGGTAATATGGTTTCGCCGCTGCGCGGCCGCAGGGCCCGTACTGTCCGGATCTCCTGCGGACTTAGCGCCGGGATGGAGGACAGTTTAAGGCTCATGTCGGAGGCCGGGCCATCAATGTTCAACAGTACTTTAGTCTGCGACAGGTTGGCCTGCGCTTCCAGGTGGATCTGCGGATCAAGCCTCCGGCGACGCGGGAAATCGATCGATCCTTCCGAAATCCGGAACCGGGCGCCTAAATATTCCAGACTGCCCCGAGCCAGCTCAATCTTGCCGGTGACCCGCGGCTCATGCAACGTTCCACCAAAATGAAGACCGCCGCCCAGCCAGATGTCATACAGGGAAGGTGAATAGGCCCGGACCCCTTTGCCGACCACCAGGTCCAGATCCAGTGCAATATCGAGGTCACTCTGCGGCGTATCGGGAATTCCCGGCACGTTCAGGGTCATGTTTTCGAACACCAGCCGGCCGGCCAAGAGGGGGGTGCCGTTCTGACGAGCCAGAGTGATCTCGCCGTTCAACGGGCCCTTGAAATATTTATGCCGGATGCCGAGACGGTCGATCACCAGTTTGGCTTCGTAGCCGGCCAATCCTTCCTCGCCGTTCAGCTTGGCGGATCCCGTCAGCTGAAAACTGCCGCCACCCATGGCCCCGGAAAACCGGGTCACGTTCATTTTATCATCTTCGAACTGAATATCAATCCCCAATTTCTCCAGCGGATCAGCCAACGACTTCAATTTCAGCGCGCCGGCGGTGACGGACAGGTTGCCGCCGAAGACGGGTTTCGCCCAAGTGCCGCCGATCGTCACCTCGCCCTTCGTTTCGCCAAGCGCCCATTGCACTTCCGGCGACAGCAACGGCAGGATGCTGAGGTTGGCGTGATCCAGTCGCAGGCGCAGGTCCATNNATCGTATCCGCGCCGGCCGTTTTTTTCGCATCGCCGCTCTGACGCTTGATGGCCTTTAACGGCAAGGAACCATAAGCACTGGCGCGATGTTCCCCTTTGGTGATATAGAGCTGATTGACCTGGATAATGTCATCCTGCAGCACGAACAGGCCATACAGTTCATCAAACGTGGCATTGGTCACGCCGCCGTCGCGGATCTCCATCGAAAGACCGGCTTTCGGCAAAACGGCGGTTCCGCCGACTTGCGCCAGAAAATTCATTTTCCCCTGAATTTCTGCTTTCGTATCCAGCCAGGCCGCCAACAGGCCGGCGTCAATGTCGCGGCCGCCGATTTCCAGGGCCAGTGGGCCTTTCAGGTCCGCCGTTCCTTTGGCGATCACCAGCCCGGTTCCCTGCCGGGCCTGAAAATCCTGGATGGTGAGTACGTTGTTGCGCAGGGCCACATTCAGGTCGATGCGATCCAGCGGATAATTTTTGATCCGTCCGGCGTGCAGCGTTCCGAACAGTTGCATCGCCGGGTTGTCGAGCGTGCCGGTCACCGCGACTTGGCCTTCCAAACGACCGGAAACATTTTTCAGCGGCGTATTCAGAATAGTGAGCAGACCGGCTAGTTCCGCATTTTCCACCGAAAGGGCGCCATAGATCTCCTGATTTTTTTCCCGATAGCCGCCGTTGGCCCGGACTTGTCCCTTGCCAAGCAAAAACTGCGCTGAACTCACTTCGACTTCATCCGGCCGCAATACGATCTGCCCAGCGACATCATACAGGTCCTGGCCGTTTAGCCGCAAAACCCTCGACATCACCGCGCCGCGGAATTCCGGGCTTGCCGCGGTCCCGCTCAAAATGCCGTCCAGACTCATTTTTCCCGCCACGGGATAGGGATATTTTAGTTGAATATAGGCGGTTTCGACCTCACGGGCCGTCACGGTGAAATTCAGGCGTTGATCCTGGTCCATTGTCCCGGACAAGACGGCTTTCGCATTGAAGGAGTCGACTTCGAGGTCATCGATGGTCAGAACGCCGCCGCTGCGTCGGTAATCGCCGCACACTCTGGACAGCAAAAAGCCGCGATAACTACCTTCCCACAGCGTTAACTTCCCGGCGGCCTCGAGTCGGTCCAGGGTCCCGCCGAGCATCACTTCATTTTTGATATTGCCGGTCAGCGGTTCCCCCGGCGCCAGCCAGGCCACCAGATCCTCAGCCCGGGCCCCGTCGGTCTTGACCCGGAGCGAAACCGCCCGGTCGCCGGAAAACGCCACGGTCCCATCTACTTCATGCAGACTCCGGCCGTTGTGGACTTGCACTCCGGCCANNACGCGACCACGCCGCCCTGCACGCCGACCGTTCCGGTGGCCCGGGTAAACGGCTGGTGCAGAATCGCACCGTTCATGGCCAGAAATTCTCCGCGAATGGCAGGCGCCGCCGCGGATCCGGTCAGTCGTCCGGAAAAATTCAGCGAGCCGGCCGCCGGCAGTTCCGGTGCAACCTGTGACAAAACATGCAGCGGCAACATAGCGCCTAAAAGGTTCAGGTCCAGCCGTTCCGGGCCCAGCTGGCCGCTGGCGGCCACCGAGCCCCCGTTGACGCGGGTGGACAAAGCCTGCAGGAACAGGCCGTCGTCCGTTTGTTCCAGCGACGCCGCCAGCTGACTCAGCGTTTCGCCGGCCAGCCCGCCCTGCCCTTCGAATAGGCGCAGTGACCAGTTCCCGCCGAAACGCCGGCCGGCAAACCGGGTCGAAAAGTTGTTCACGGCCCAGCCGGAGATTTCGCCATTCGCCAGACTCAGTTTCCCGTCAACCAGCAGGCGCTCCCAGGGACCGGCGAGGTTCGCCTCCACATCGATTTTACCGGCAAACGGCAATGCGGGGTCCAGTTTGGCCGGGTCCATGCCGGCAGCTTTCAGGCGCATCTGCAGTTCCGGCTCGCCCATCGGGTGGAGGATCAGACCGGAACCCGTCAGTGCCTGTCCTTTGATCTTGCCGACTACATCGTAAAATTGCACGGCCGATTCCGAAAAAGTGATCAGGCCGGCGACCTCACTCCAGTCAATACCGGCGAAACGGCCGGAGACGCCCTCGGGCCAGATCTCGCCGGCGAACTTGAGGCTGTCGCGGTTCTTCTGCAAAGTGATGTCGATCTGTTTGACCCGTCCTTTTAAATCAGCCAGCGGCCAATCCTTCGGGAACAGTCCCTGCCAGGACTCCAGATCCTGATTCTGTCCCTGCAGGGTCAGGACTCCCTGCCCTTTGGCGGTAAAGGTGCCGAAGGTGCGGGCCCGCCGGTCCTGTTCGCGCAGATTCAGCCGGAACTGAATCGACGGACTCTGCGCAAAGTCCAGCGAACCGGTCACCGGTGCGATCTGCCAGAGCCGGTTTTCTTCATGGAGAAAGACCTGGCCGCCCGTCAGCGTCAGTTTGCCCCTGAACGCCTGACTGCCCGGCAGGTCTTTGGTCATCAATTCGTCAATATTCCATTTTCCCGACGGCTCCCGATACAGCGACAGTTCCGGCCCGTTGACCTGAACGCGGGCAATGGCTTCGGCCATCGGTCGTTTTTGCAGAATCCGTACCGGATTGATTTCAACGGCGGCCGCCGGCGCTTTCAGCAACTTCCGGGCCCGGCTGTCGAATACGGTTATATTTTTAAGAGTCACCACGTTCCAGGCCGTCAGCTCGGCTTCGCCGACGGTCACCGGTGTGCCGAGGGCACGCGTCAGTTCCTCCGCGGCGGCATCCTTCACACCAGCCAGCAACGTTTGCCCCTGTGTTCCCCACCAGACTGCAAACAGGCCGGCAGCGAAAAACAACGGCAATATAAGCCACAAGGCCTTTCTTCGCATCGATCCCAGTCTCCCTTGGTCGCTCTCTCGATTATTTATTTTACCGGTACGCCCATCGCCTTGTCGAGCTTCGACCGGTTATTGTTGTATTCATACATGGCTTTGAGGTAATTGTTTTTCGCCGTGGTCAGGGCCACCTGCGCATCCAGCACGTCCAGGTTGGTACCGACGCCAGCCTGATAACGGATCACCTTGATCGCGTAGTCTTCCTCCGCCAGGCCGACCGCCGCGCTGCTGGTCTGGATGCTCTGCTCCGCCGATTTCAGGCTGAGATAGGTCGACCGGACGTCGAGCTGGACGCTGTCGACGGTCTGTCGCAGCTGTTCCTGGGCCTTATGATAGGTTTCGACCGCCTTCTTGACATTACCGGCGGTCAGGCCCGAATCCAGGAAGGTCCAGTTGGTGGTCAGATACACCGTCCAGTTGTAGTTGTTGCCACCGGGAAAATTTGTATTGTACCAGCCATTCGTATAAGTTGCCGAAATGGACGGCAGATAACCGGACTTGGCGACGGTGATTCCTTCCTGGGCACTTTTGGCGGCATCGGTATACTGAAAAATTTCCGGCCGCTGACGCAGGGCCAGATCGACGCAGACCGCCAGGTCCTGCTCGAACTTACTATAGGACAACTCGCCCTTGACCTTGAGCTCGGTGGTCAAAGGCAGTCCCATCACGTTGTTGAGATTGGCCATCGTGATATCGTAGGCGTTCTGGGCTTCGATCAGGTTCTGCTTCGCTTTGGCCAGTTCCACTTCCGACCGCAGCACGTCGACCTTGGCGACGACGCCGACCTCGAATTGCAGTTTCACGTCCTGCAGGTAGCGTTCCAGGCGGGTGACCGATTCCCCGGCCAGCTTGACCGCGTCGCGGGCGGCCATGAACTTGAAGTAGGCGTCGGTCGCGTTGTATTTCAGCTGCTGCCGGGCGGCGGCGATGCCCCACTGGCTGGAGTCCAGCGACAGTTTGGCCTGGCTGATCTGGCTCTCGATCTTGTTGCCGGACCAAAGGATCCAGCTCAGGCTGACGGAGTTCGAATAATTATCGGTAGCCGTCGGGTTCGGTTCCACCTTGGAAGGTGCCGACAATGTCCGCGAGTCCCGGTGCGTGGCGCTGATGGTCGGCCAGCGGTAGGAGCGGGCGGCGGTCAGGGCGCCTTTGGCGGCTTCATAGTCAAAAACGGCGATCTTGCCGTTGGGATTGTTGGTCAGAGACAGCTGGACGGCCTGGTCCAGCGTCAGTTCCATTGGTGCTGGCGCAGCAGCCGGTTCAGCGGCCAAGGCCGTCCCTGCCGCCAGAATCGTCAGCAGGGTTCCGACCAGCAGGCTGCACCGCAGCCATTGACGAATTCGCATATTCTGGATTTTCATGGCGATGTTCATGCTGATTCCTCCGTTATCGTCCGGTTGTTGCGGTTAAAATGTCCGACGCAGCCCGAAATAGGTACTGCGCTGCGATTCCTTGTTGATGCTGATGCTTTCGCCCACGAGGTAAGTGTCCGGCGCGATCCGCAGTTCGGAGCGCAGCTTGAGACGAAAATCGTTGGGATCGTAGGCATCGGCGGAGATCCGGAAGTTTTTGCCGAGATTCAGGTCCAGCCCGGCGCCGGCTTTGCCCTCGATCACGCCGACCCGTCCGCCGACCGTTTTGCCGGTCTGCCCCAACTGGAAGTTGAAGCGGTTGGCCTCGCCGATGTCCGACAGGCCCATGTGGAAAAAGTTCCGCTCGTCGGTATGGATTCGCAAATCGACGTTGGCCCGGTATTTCTCGGCACCGCCGTTGTACATCAAATCGACGCCGGCCTGGGTTTTGATCTTTTCGACCCGGTTGAGCATCCGGTTGGCTTTTTCCGAGACTTCCCGGGCGTTTTTCAGGGTAGTCTTGANNAGGTTCTCCGCCGTTTGCGGATCGGTCGCCACCGGTTCGAGGGCCGCCGCCATTTTTTCGATCCGGGCGCTGGCGCTGCGCAGGTTGGCCAACGTTTCCGTGAGGTCTTTGGCGAACTTGCCGTCATTGTCGACCGTCATGGCCATCTTGTCCACCCGGCCCGCCACGTTGCGCAGGCTGGCCGACATGACCGCGAGGTTCTGGGCGATCGCGCTGATATTCTGTTCATTGTCGACCGCCATCCGGGACAGAGCCGCGGTCAGGCGGTCAAGATTCCGGGTTGTGTCTTTAAGAGAAGTTTGTACCTGGGGATCGCCAAACACGGCTTCCAGGGAAACCACCAATTTATCCATTCGCTGGAACAGTTTGTCGGCTGTCGAGATGAAACTGTCGAGACCTTCCGGTGGGCCACCCTCGGCCACGGCTTCCCGCTCATAAAACTGGTCCCGCTTGTCCGGCGGCGAAATCATCACGAATTTGTCCCCCAGCAAACCGTCCGAACCGATCGAAAATGTCGAACCCAACGGAATCTGATTCCCCGTAAAAATCCGCAGCGTAGCCCGGGCTTTTCCTTTCTCGGTGACACCCAGCTGGGTGACCCGGCCCACATCGACGCCGGCGTATCGGACCTGTCCGCCGATTTTCAGGCCATCGACCCGGTCAAAATCAACATACAAAGGATAGCCGGTTTCCCCGAAACGGATCGCCCCGTAGAAAATGGCAGTCCCGATCAGAAGCGCGATTCCCAGCAACGTCACGGCACCAACTTTCGTTTCGGCTGTCATTTTCATTCTCTCGCCCTCCTTTGGACCGGAACACAGGTATTTTTCACCCCAGAAATAAACTGTTGGACGACGGGATTGTCTGATTGCCGGAATTCAGCCGGCGTACCAACTTCAATGATTCTCTCGTCATAAATCATGGCGATCCGGTCCGCAATCGTGAACGCGCTTTCCATATCGTGCGTCACGACTACAGCGGTCACGCCCATAATGCGCCGGGTGCTCATGATCAGACGATTGATGGTGGCCGACATGACCGGATCGAGACCGGAAGTCGGTTCGTCATACAGGACAATTTTCGGATTGAGAGCGATGGCCCGGGCCAGGCTGACCCGTTTTTTCATCCCGCCGGACAATTCACTCGGCATGGCGTTTTCCCGGCCCATCAGGCCTACCATGCGCAGGGTCCGGCGGATCACCCGCAAAATTTCCTCCTCCGGCATCTTGGTATGCTGCCGGATGCCGAAGGCTACGTTTTCGCCCACGGTCATGGAGTCGAACAAGGCCGAATATTGAAACACCATTCCCATATTGCGGCGAATCTGGTTGAGATCATCTTCATCGAGATGGGAAATTTCCCGGCCATCCACCCAAATCTGCCCGGAATCCGGTTTCAACAGGCCGATCATCAGCCGCAGCAACGTACTTTTGCCGGAACCGCTCGGGCCGATGATTACCAGGATCTCGCCCCGCTGCACCTGCAGGCTGACGTCGTCGAGAATCCGGCGGTCCTGAAACGACATACTGACATTTTTCAGTTCAAGCATCGGCTCTGTCACAGGTTCCATCACATCACCTAAACAGCCAGGTTGAAAGGAAAAAGTTTATGACAAAAATCCAGACGATGGAAGTCACGACCGAGCCGGTCGTGGCATGGCCGACGCCTTCGGCGCCTTCCTTGGCACCCATTCCCTTGATGCAGCCGACCAGGGCCACGATGCCGCCGAAAAACATCGACTTGATGAGGCCACCGGTAAAATCGGACAGTTCCGTAAAGGTTTCGATCGAATGAATAAAGCTGTAGGCGCTGACATTGGTATGGGTCATCGCCACGAACAGGCCGCCGGCAATACCCATGAAGTTGGCGAAGGTCACGATGACAGGCGTCATCAGGATGCAGGCGACAAACCGCGGCACGACCAGATAGCCGACCGGGTCCGTAGCCATCACCCGCAGGGCGTCGATCTGCTCGGTCACCTTCATCGCGCCGAGCTCGGCGCCGATGCCGGCTCCCACGCGGCCCGAGAACATCAGTCCCGCGACGAGCGGTCCCGTTTCCCGTATCAGCGCGATGCCGAGCCCGGCGGGAATCATGGCCTCCGCGCCAAACTGCGCGAGCGAGGCGCGGGTGTGGAGTGAGAAGACCACGCCGACGGCAAAGCCGGCCGTGGCTATGAGGGGAACCGAGCGCCAGCCCACCTCGTAGAGCTGGCGCGCAGTCTCTTCGAGCTCGAAAGGCCTGCGGATGGCGGCGACGGCGGCCCGCGCTCCGAACGTGGACATCTCGCCCACGACGGCGAGGAAGCCGGCCGCGGCCGCGCCGAGTCTCTCGAGCATCGCGATTTCGAATCAGGACGTCTGAGCCGGTGCCGCCTGGCGCGCCGACCGCCCCATGTCATGAATCTCGTGCTTCTTCATCTTGCTGTAGAGCGTGGGGCGGTAGAGGCCGAGAATCGCCGCAGCCTCCTGCTTGTTCCAGTTCGTGCGCTGGAGCGTCTGGACGATGGCCATCTTCTCGATCTCGGCGAGCGTCCAGTGGCTCGGGAAGACGAACTCCGCGGGCATGTTCGATTCCTCGCGCAGCGACTCGGGAAGATCGCCCGGCTGGATCTCGTTCCCCTTCGCCACCAGCACGCCGCGCTCGATCGCGTTCTCGAGCTCGCGGACGTTGCCCGGCCAGCGGTTGCGAATCAGCAGATGGTACGCGGCAGGCGAGATCGCCTTCACGTTCTTCTGGTACCGCTGGCTGAACTTCTCGAGGAAGTGCTCGCAGAGCAGCGGGATGTCCTCCGAGCGCTCCCTGAGCGGCGGCACCCTCAACGTGATGGTGTTGATGCGGAAATAGAGGTCCTCGCGCAGCTTGCCTTCCCTGAGCGCCGTGTCGAGATCGACGTTCGTGGCGGTTATCAGCCGGAAGTCGACGTGGACGATCCTGTCGCTCCCTATGGGACGGTACTCGCGCTCCTGGAGGACGCGCAGCAGCTTGGTCTGGAGGTAGGAGGGCATCTCGCCGATCTCGTCGAGCAGCAGTGAGCCGCCCTCCGCCATCTCGAACAGCCCTACCTTGTCCATCGTCGCGCCGGTGAAGGCGCCGCGCTTGTAACCGAAGAGCTCGGACTCGATCAGGTCCTTGGGTATCGCAGCGCAGTTGATCTTGATGAACGGCCCCTTGGCGCGCTTGCTGTTGTAGTGAATCGCGTTTGCTATCAGCTCCTTGCCGGTTCCGTTCTCACCCTGGATGAGGATGTTCGCCTCGCTCGCCGCCACGCTCTCCACCAGGTCGAAGAGCTCCTGCATCTTCTTGCTCTTGCCGATGATGTTCGCGTAGCGGTAGCGGTCGGTGAGCTTGGCCCTGAGCTGTTCGTTCTCGTCCTGAAGGTTTCTCTTCTCGATCGCCTTCTCGAGCAGCGCCAGGATGCCGTCGGCCTCGATCGGCTTCTCGAGGAAGTAGGAAGCCCCGGCCTTGATTGCGTCAACCGCCTTCGGAGTGCTCCCGTGACCCGAGATGACGATCATCTCGCAGTCGGCGTGTATCTGCTTCAGCTTTGCCACCAGGTCCACGCCGTCAACATCGGGCAGCACCATGTCGGTCACGACGGCGTCAGGCCGCCACGTCTTGACGATCTCCTCGCCCCTTACCCCGACGAGGGCCGTCCGCACCTCGTAGCCCGCGTGTTCGAGCAGGATCTTCAGCCACTCCGTAACGGCGGGTTCGTCGTCAATTACGAGGACTCGCTTCTTCCGTTTGACNNCAACGGGTGGGACCGGAACAACGCAGAATTATACACACTGAAGCCGGATTGTCCAGAGACGTTACGTCGTGTCGCAAATTACGACAAGCGAAATCAGAAATCAGGCTGCGCCGCCACCCGGCTGAAGGCCGCCCTCATCGAGCGTCGGTCGTGCGACTTTGATCGAGAAATCCGTCGATACCTGGATGTAGCGGACGGGTACGCCAGCACCGAAGCGGCATCACGAGAAACGAAAGCCGGCGGCGACGGCAAATCCGGTGCGGGACTCGGAGACCATCGTGGTCGTGGATGAGGTGAAATGACGTCGTATCGGGCGACCTGTAGCACAATGGGGCGGGCGTGACCCGCCCGTCAGCCGCAGGCTTCCGCCCTCATCGCAGCCGGGTATCGCGTGCTTTCATCTTCAGTCGTGATCGTCGCGTGCTTCGTGCTCGTCCTGGTGGCGGGGGNNCGTCCCCATCCGCATCCACGTCAACGGCTCGCGCGGCAAGTCGTCCACGACACGGTTGATAGCTGCCGTCCTGCGTGAGGCCGGCATCCCGGTCCTCGCTAAGGTGACCGGCACGGCTCCCGTGCTGATACTCCCCGACGGGACCGAACGAAGGCTGAAGCGGCTGGCCCCGGCCAGTATCCGCGAGCAGATGCGCCTGCTCTGGATGGCTCGACGCCTCGGCGTGCGCGCCGTCGTTGTCGAGTGCATGGCGATCGAGCCCGGCTTGCAGTGGGTGTCCGAGCACCGCATCGTCCGGTCCACCATCGGAGTGATCACGAACGTCCGTTCCGATCACCTGGAAGAGATGGGAAGTTCATCTCTCGAAATCGCGCTCTCCCTGGCGAACACGGTGCCGAGGCGGGGAACGCTCGTGACGNNAGCCCGGCTGGGAACCCGCGTCCTGGTGGCGAGCCAGGCGATGAGGAGCGAAGGCACGCCTGCCTGGCAGGCGGAAAACGAGGCTGTTGCGCTGGCGGTTGCGAAAGAGCTCGGGGTGAGCGAGGAAGCGGCACTGGCCGCAATCGAGAATGCCCGGGAGGGAACGGGCGTTCCCACGAACGGGACGCTGCGGATTGGCGCGGCGGCCATCACCTGTCTCGATGCGACACCGGCAAACGACCCGGAGTCGTTCGACTCGGTGGTGGACGAATGGCTCGGACCTCTCGGCGCGACGGCGAACCCCGGCAAGACCGTGAACCGCCTCGTCATCGTCTTCAACCACAGGGGCGATCGACCAGGACGTCTTGCTGCGTTCGCGCGGGGGAGCCGCCGTTTCGAAAGCGCCGACATTGTTTTCGTGACCGGTGATCGCCCGCCGCTCATGCTGGAACGTTCGGTCGCGCGCATCCGCCCGTTCGACTACGTGGCGCCATTCGATTTGGGACTGATATCCAGCCGCGCCGCCGCCAGCGACGCGATCGTGTTCGCGGGCAACACGCGGGGTTTCGATTTCCACGCGGCAATCCGGCAACTGGGCGGCGACTTCGTGCCGCGGCAGAGAGACATCCATGGTTGAAGCAGCCATCGGCATGGGAATAGCCGTCAACCTCCTGCTCACCGAGCTGTTCGGCCTCGCTTCAGCGGGGCTCGTCGTGCCCGGCTACCTGGCGCTTTACTTCAACCAGCCGGGCCGCCTTGCGGCCACCGCGATCGTGGCTCTCGCCACCTGGGCGCTAGTCAGGTACGCGGTCGGCCGCGTGGTGGTCCTCTACGGGCGGCGGAGGTTCGGCGTCACAGTCCTCCTCGGCTTCGTCATCAACATCGCTCTTGCGCATTCCATGGCGCTCGTGCCCGATCAGCCCGCCGACCTTCGCGCAATCGGCTACATCGTC
>DCTI01000028.1 GCA_002329525.1 Negativicutes bacterium UBA1444 | reverse complement strand
CCGCTGCGTGTACTGCTCCTTCCCCTCGGCCCTGCTGCCGACGGACGAGGGGCAGATTGCTTCCCTGTTGCAGGCCATTGGACAGGATATACAAGCTGTGGTAAAATTGTTGAGTGCTTGTGGGTTGACGCCGCAATCGCTGTATATTGGCGGCGGGACGCCCACTTGCCTGCCTGAAAAATTTTTTGGCCGGTTGCTGGGCTGGCTCGGCGAAGCCTTCGATATTGCCGCACTGGCGGAGTTTACGGTGGAAGCCGGACGCCCCGACAGCATCGACGAAGAAAAGCTTGCCTTGATGCGGCAGGCAGGTGTAACGAGAGTCAGCGTGAACCCCCAGACCATGCGGCAGCAGACATTGGACCGAATCGGCCGGCGCCACCGGGCGGAGCAGACGCTCGACGCCCTGCGGCTGGTTCGCGCCGCCGGCTTCCGACATGTGAACATGGACCTGATTGCCGGCTTGCCGGGGGAAACCTTGCCGGATTTTGAGTACTCCCTGTCGCAGGTGCTGGCGCAACGGCCCGAGAANNAATGTTACCGTTCACACGTTGGCGCTCAAACGGGGCGCCGAACTGGTGAATTGCTCCGACAGCGCCGATTTGCCCGATCCGTCGACCGTGCAGGCGATGGTGGAAGCTTCGGCGGCCATGATTCGCGCCGGCGGCTGGCTGCCATATTACCTGTACCGGCAGAAGAATTCGCCGGGGAATATGGAGAACGTCGGCTATACGAAACCGGGCGGCGAATGCATTTATAACATTGACATCATCGAGGAGCGCCGGACCATCATCGGCATGGGGCCGTCCTCGGCTTCCAAGGCGGTGCNNTGGACAGCTGTTATTTCCCCAAGGATATTCCCAATTATGTGCAGCGGATCGGCGAACTGGCCGCGAAGCGCGAAGACCTGATCAAAAAACTTTTCATTCCCGGCCAGGAGTGAAAGGACGCAATAGGGGGCGCCCAACATGTTGACCACAGGACCACGGGGAACTCATGACATTACGCCGGCGGAAGTGAAAAATTGGCGTCGGGTGGAGGAAGCCGCCCGGGCGATTTGCGCGCTTTACCATTACGGCGAGATTCGGACAACCATTTTCGAGCATACGGAACTATTTTTGCGCGGCATCGNNGACGTGGTGCAAAAGGAAATGTACACCTTCAACGACCGAGGCGGCCGCAGCATCACCCTGCGTCCGGAAAACACCGCCGCCGTGGTCCGCTCCTATCTGGAACAGAAATTGTACGCGGATCCTCAGGCGGCCAAGCTGTTCTACATCGGGCCGATGTTCCGGTATGACCGGCCGCAGGCGGGACGACTCCGCCAGTTTCACCAGTTTGGAATCGAAGCCATCGGGCCGGCGGGTCCGTCGGTGGACGCCGTAATTATTACGCTGGCGGTCCGCTTTTTTGAAAATCTGGGCCTGCGCGATCTCAATCTGCTGATCAATTCGGTTGGCTGTCCGAAATGCCGGCCGCAGTACCGGCTGTTGCTGCAGGACTTTTTGCGGGACAAGCGGACGGAACTCTGCGAGAACTGCCAGTCGCGGTTCGACCGGAATCCGATGCGGATTCTCGACTGCAAGGAAGAAAAATGCAATCACTTGTCAGCCGGAGCGCCTCAGATGGCGGATTGTCTGTGCGACGAGTGCGCTGGTCACTTCGCTGGTCTGCAGCAGTATCTGGCGGCGGCGGGGATATCCTATACACTGAATCCGCGGTTGGTGCGGGGACTCGATTATTATACGAAAACCGCTTTTGAAATCCAGTACTCCGCCCTGGGCGCCCAAAGCGCCATTTGCGGCGGCGGCCGCTATGACGGCCTGATCGAGGAATGCGGCGGCCCGGCGACTCCGGGGATCGGTTTTGCCATCGGCCTGGAGCGGGTGCTGCTGGCCATGGAAAAACAGGAACTGTTGGGGGTAACGGCTGACACGCTGCCGGTTTGGGTGATTCCCATCGGGGCGGAGGCTACGTTGCCGGCATTCTCGCTACTGAACCAACTGCGCGAAGCGGGCATCGCGTCGGACATGGACCATGGCGGCCGGAGCCTGAAGGCGCAAATGAAACAGGCCAATCGGGTCGGCGCCCGCTACGTGCTGATGCTCGGCGAGGAAGAGGTCAAAACCAACCAGGTGACTCTGAAAAATATGGCAACCGGCGACCAAACCCTGCTGTCGGCGACCGACGCGGTCAATCAATTGAAACAGGAGATGAACGGCTGAAATGGATACACTGGCGGGAATGAAGAGAACTCATGCGTGCGGGGGACTCCGCGCCGAACATGCCGGAACGGAAGTCGTGCTGTGCGGCTGGGTTTCACGGCAACGTGATCACGGCGGACTGATTTTTGTGGATTTGCGGGATCGTTCGGGCATCGTGCAGGTGGTTTTTTCTCCGGAGATCAATGGGGCGGCTTTTGAAAAGGCGGATGGAGTCCGCACCGAGTATGTCGTGGCCGTTCGCGGCAAGGTTCGGCTGCGCTCCGAAGATACGGTGAATCCATTGATGGAAACCGGTACGGTGGAAGTCTGCGGGGAGGAGCTCCGTATTTTGAATCCGGCCAAAACCCCGCCGTTTTATATTCAGGATAATGTCGAAGTGGATGAAACCGTTCGGCTCAAGTACCGCTATCTCGATCTCCGGCGGCCGGAAATGCAGCATAACCTGATATTGCGGCATCGGGTGGCGAAAGCGATGCGCGATTTCTTCGACCGGCGCGATTTCATTGAAGTGGAAACGCCGATGTTGGGAAAAAGCACGCCGGAAGGCGCCCG
>DCTI01000190.1:6799-10479 GCA_002329525.1 Negativicutes bacterium UBA1444 | reverse complement strand
CCGGGTTCGTCCATCATGCCGGGCAAAGTCAACCCGGTCATTCCCGAAACGGTGAACCAAGTCGCATTTCAGGTGATCGGCAATGATTTGGCCGTGAGTATGGCGGTGGAAGCCGGCCAGTTCGAACTGAATGTCATGGAGCCGGTGATGGCCTATAATTTGTTTAATTCATTAACCATTTTGACGAACGCGGTGAGTACGCTGAACCATAAGTGCATACAGGGCATTCGGGCAAACGTGGAACATTGCCATTCGATGATCGACGCCAGCGTGGGCGTGGTAACGGCGCTGTTGCCCCACATCGGCTACGAACAGGCGTCGGCCATCGCCAAGGAAGCGTTGGCCAGCGGCCGGCCGATCAAGGAAATCGTAGTGGCCAAAGGTTTGCTGACTGCCGAACAACTCGATGTGATCCTTTCCCCGGGTGAAATGACCCAACCCGGTATTGCCGGCAAACAGTTTTTACCGGCGACGGATCCTGCCGACATCCTTTCTGATGATGCAAAAAAGCTGTGAGCAAAGCGGAGGCAATGCGACATGAGAATTGAAAAAGACTTTCTGGGTGAAATACAGATTCCAAATCGCTTGTATTATGGCATACAAACGACGCGGGCCATGCATAACTTTAATATCACCGGCTATGAACTGGATCGGGACTTCGTGGCGGCGCTGGGCATCGTGAAGGCTGCTGCGGTCCGGGCCAATCTGCGAACCGGTCGGATGCCGGCACAGATCGGTGACGCCATCGTAAAGGCGGCGGAAGAAGTCGCCGATGGGCAATGGCAGGATCAATTCGTGGTCGACTGCATCCAGGGCGGCGCCGGCACTTCCATGAACATGAACGCCAACGAGGTAATCGCCAACCGCGCGTTGGAAATCCTCGGGTCCAAAAAAGGAAATTATGAACTGGTATCACCCAACAATCATGTGGATATGGCACAATCCGCCAACGATGTGATCCCGACGGCGATCCGGATTTGCACAATCCGCAAAACCCGCAAACTGTTGCAGGCCATGCAAGAACTGGCCGACGCTTTTACCCGCAAAGGCGAAGAGTTTAGCCAGATTTTAAAAATGGGCCGAACCCATCTGCAGGATGCGGTGCCGATCACGTTGGGACAGGAGTTCCAGGCTTATGCCGAAGCCATTCGGCGGTCTATGCGGCGCGTCGAATTTGCCATGGAGTCGTTGCATGCGGTCAATATGGGCGCAACGGCGGTCGGAACCGGACTGAATGCAGAACCGGAATATATCGACCTGGTGACGGAAGAACTCAGCCGTCTTACGGGCGAGTCGATCTATTCGGCGAAAAACATGGTGGACGCGACGCAAAATACCGATGAACTGGCGGAGTTCTCTGGAACGTTGAAAGTCTGTGCGCTGGCTCTGTCCAAGATTGCCAACGATTTGCGCTTGATGGCTTCGGGTCCGAAATGCGGCCTGAATGAACTGCTGCTGCCAGCGATGCAGCCGGGTTCGTCCATCATGCCGGGAAAAGTCAACCCGGTCATTCCCGAAACCATGAACCAAGTGGCATTTCAGATTTGCGGCAATGATTTGGTGATCAGTCTGGCCGTGGAAGCCGGACAGTTCGAGCTGAATGTCATGGAACCGGTCATTGCCTATAACCTGTTCCATTCGCTTACGGTGCTGACCAATGCCGTCAATACCCTGAACCACAAATGCGTGCAGGATATCCGGGCGAACGTGGCGCAGTGCAGCTCCATGATTGACGCCAGCGTGGGAGTGGTGACGGCGCTGCTGCCTCATATCGGTTACGAGCAGGCTTCCCTGATCGCCAAAGAGGCGCTGGCTACCGGACGACCGGTCAAGGAAATCGTGTTGACCAAAGGGTTACTGACTGCCGAGCAACTGGACGTGATCCTCTCACCGAGTGAAATGACCCAACCCGGCATTGCCGGCAAACAGTTCCTGGACACAACCTGCGCCGATCAATGATCCGATAACGAAGGATAGTTGTTTGATAAAAGGAACGCCCGGAATATATCCGGGCGTTCCTTTTATCCCGATTATGACGGCTGCTCCGGCAAGTTCGGGTATTCGCGGCAGAGGGCGATGAAAGCTTGCATGGGCTCAGTCAAAAATTTATTTTTGTGATGGACTACGCTGAACTTGCGTTTCAGGTCGATTCCCTCAACCTGAACGATGGACAGGTCTCCCGCCGCCAACTCCCGTTCTACCAGACGCTGCGAGATGACAGCCACGCCGATCCCCTTGACGGCAGCGTTTTTGAGTACGTCGGAACCATTGCATTCCCAGGCCAGCTGCCACTTGATTTCCTGCGTTGCCATCATATTTTCAAATAGCTCGCGAGTGCCGCTGCCCTGTTCGCGGACGATGAACTGCAGGTTCTCCAGCTCGGCCGGTTGGATGGCGTCCGCCTGATATAACGGATGGGTTTTACCGCAGACTAATAGCAACTTGTCGTCCATGAAGGGGGTGGCGACAATGTCGGGAGTATGCACCATACCTTCGACCACCGCAAAATCGATCGCGTTCTGCAGCAGCAGGCGTTCAATATCCAGCGTGTTTTTAATTGTCGACCTAACCTGGAGGAGCGGATATTGCCGCTTAAACCGATGGACCAGCTGCGGCAGCAAATACGTGCCGACAGTCAGACTGGCGCCCACTTTGATTAACCCGCTCTGGTCCGGACTTTGCATGACCTGCTCCATCTCGTTCATCAGCGAAATGAGATGCCGCGCATAACTGAGCAATCGCGTTCCTTTGTCGGTCAGGTACAGCCGTTTGGCAAGGCGGTCGAATAATTTGACGCCATAATGCTCTTCCAGTTCCGAAATGGCCTGACTTACTGTTGGCTGGGCAATATACAGGGCTTTGGCGGCAGCGGTCATGCTCCCGGTATCGGCGACCGTGATAAAGATTTTCAGGTGGCGGAAAGTCATTAAGCGCTCCTCCTCGTTTCATCATCATAGGTTAATAACTATGAATATTATTATAATATAGTATTTAACAAAATGATCAATAATGCAATACAATAGGTTCAGGATGATCGGGAGAGGATGATTTCAATGGTACAGCTGGGAAAAGTGGCGCCGGGGATTCTGCTTTGTTGGCTGATTGCGGTTCCGGCCTGGATTTTTGGCAATGCGTGGCCGATCGTCGGCAGCCCGGTATTTGGCATCCTGATCGGGATGCTTCTCACATTGTTGCTGCCGAATCTGTTGGCGGGGCCGAGAGTATTCAGAGACCGACAGGCTTTCCGATTGGAAGACGGGGTCAAATACACTTCCAAGAAACTGCTGCAGTATTCGATTATTCTGTTGGGGTTTGGCATGAATCTGTATCATGTCGTGAGCGTGGGCGGACAATCGCTGTATGTAATCGTGTTTACGCTGACGGCATCATTCGTTACGGCTTATTTTGCCGGGAAGATGATGAACCTGGATGCCAAGGTGGCGACATTGATCGGCGTCGGCACCTCGATTTGCGGCGGATCGGCCATTGCGGCCACCGCACCGGTGATTAGCGCGAAGGACGAGGATGTTGCGCATGCCATCTCCACTATTTTTCTGTTTAATATTTTGGCGGTGTTTATCTTTCCCTCACTGGGAATGATTCTGGGCTTGAGTGACCAGGGCTTCGGCATGTGGGCGGGAACCGCCATCAACGATACGTCTTCGGTGGTTGCGGCGGGG
>DCTI01000190.1:4979-6793 GCA_002329525.1 Negativicutes bacterium UBA1444 | reverse complement strand
ATTGTCAAACTTACCCGGACCTTGATGATTGTGCCGATTACACTTGTTTTGGCAGTGTATACGGCGCGGCAGGCAAGAAAAAATCCGCAGCAGGCGACCGGCGGAAAATTCCATTTTGCCAAGGTGTTTCCCTGGTTTGTTCTTGGATTTGTTTTCGCCGCCGTCATCAATACGGTCGTGGGTTCGACGTCGCTATTTGCGCACCTGGTTGTGGCGGGAAAGTTAATGATTGTAATGGCGATGGCGGCCATTGGACTGAACACGAACCTGAAAAAACTGCTGACCAACGGATTCAAACCGGTCTTTTTGGGAGTCTGCTGTTGGAGTGCCGTCGCCGTTGCCTCATTGGCGGTGCAAAGAGTCACCGGGATATGGTGAGCGGCAGGAGTATAAGCCAATTTGTCCGGACAAAGTCCGGACTATTTTTTTACTTTCCGAAAATATGTTCTGGAGCGCGAGCGAAAACATTTATCGTGGAATGATGTTTGAGCAGGAAAATTTTCGCCGGGGAATGAATCATTCAATATATGTACGGGAATGTCTGATCTGTCAGGGAAGGGGCGACACACCCACACATCTCGAGAGGGGATTCGATTGCAAAGTGGACGAGCATGACGGGACAAATCAGGAAATAGAGCGCTTGAAAGAAACTGTGGTGGAACTTCAGCGCAAGCAGGCCGAGTTGGCGATGCACGCGGAAATGTTTCGCCTGTTAGCCGAAAATTCACTGGATGGTTTCTGGCGGCTGGATCATCAATTTTGTTTTGTTTATGTTTCACCGGCTGCAGAAAACATACTCGGATTTTCTTGCGAAGAGATTGTCGGCAGAAGCCTGTTTGAGTTTCTTGTACCGGAATCGGTGGAGACGGTCAAACGTGGATACGCGCAACGCCAACTGCTACAGGAACAAAAAGTTGGCTGGGGAAGTTCCGTCTATACCGTAGAGATGGTGCACAAGGACGGGCACCATATTTGGGTGGAAGTAGCGGTGAATCCCATCTTTGACAGCGAAAAGCGCTTGACCGGCTATAACGGTGTCACTCGTGACATCAACGAACGCCGGCTGCGTGAAGAAGCCATTCGTCGCTATGCTTTCTACGATCCCCTGACAAACTTGCCCAATCGACGACTGTTCGAAGAAGTGCTGGGGCGAACATTGGAGCAGAACGGACCGCAGCGGCGACCTCTGGCGGTATTGTTCCTGGATGTCGATGGGCTGAAAAAAGTCAATGACCAATACGGACACGGTTTTGGCGATATCTTGCTGCAAGTGGTGGCCGAAAGGTTCCGTCATGCAGTCCGGCAGGAAGACTTCGTCGCCCGGCTGGCTGGCGATGAATTCATGGTCATTTTGCAAGATATCGGTGAGCGGAGTGAGATCGACTATATCGCCGAACGCTTGGTTGCCAGCTGCCGGCAGCCGATCCGCCTCGGATCCAATCAGGCCTGTGTCGGCGTGAGCATCGGTGTTAGCTTCTTTCCGGCGGATGCCGACAATGTGCCGGCACTGATGTCCTGCGCGGATCAGGCCATGTACCGGGCCAAAGGGGCCGGTGGAGCCTGTTATGTCTGTTATGGACAGGGTGGTTGATTTTACGAGGATCTATACCGGGATGTTACCAAGGAGAGAATATGTTTATCGCTGATTTGCACATCCATTCGAAATACTCCCGGGCCACGAGCCGTGACTGTGAACCGGAAATGCTGGAATATTGGGCGAAACGCAAGGGCATTCATCTGATTGGCACGGGGGATTTTACGCATCCGGCCTGGCGAAGTGAGCTGCAAGAGAAGCTGGTGCCGGCAGGGGAAGG
>DCTI01000190.1:0-4936 GCA_002329525.1 Negativicutes bacterium UBA1444 | reverse complement strand
AATCAGCTCCATCTATAAAAAGAATGGCAAAGTCCGAAAAGTGCACAATTTGATTCTGTTGCCGAGCTTAGAAGCCGCCGAAAGTGTTTCCCGGCGGCTGGAGGCTGTCGGCAATTTACACTCTGACGGACGTCCCATTCTGGGGCTGGACAGCCGGGATCTGTTGGAGATTGTCCTGGAAAGATGTCCTGAAGCCATTTTTGTGCCGGCACATATTTGGACGNNGACGCCGCATTTTTCGCTGTTTGGAGCCTATTCCGGGTTTGACGATATCGAGGAATGCTTCGGCGATCTTACCCGGTACATATACGCGCTGGAAACCGGCCTGTCTTCCGATCCGCCCATGAATTGGCGGCTGTCCGGATTGGACAGATTCACGCTGATTTCCAACTCCGATGCCCACTCGTCGGCCAACCTGGGACGGGAGAGCAATGTTTTCGATACGGCCCTCGCCTATCCGGACATTCTGCGAGCCTTGAAAGATCGCGCTGCCGATCGTTTTTGCGGCACTCTGGAGTTTTTCCCCGAGGAAGGGAAGTATCATAACGATGGCCACCGCGCCTGCAAGGTGTGCTGGCAGCCGAGAGAGACAAAAGCGGCGGGCGGCGTCTGTCCGGTGTGCGGCGGCAGAATTACCGTCGGGGTGCTGCATCGGGTGGAGGAACTGGCGGACCGGCCAGAAGGGTTTATTCCAGCCGCCGCACAAAAGTTCGAACGTCTGGTGCCGCTGCCGGAAGTGATTGCCGCGTCGATCGGCTTTTCCGCCGCCAGCAAAAAGGTCGGGGCACAATATGAAGAATTGCTGCGGACGCTGGGGCCGGAACTGCATATTCTGCGCGAAGTGAGTCTGCCCGACATTCAGGCGGCGGCCGGACCTTGCATCGCGGAGGGAATCCGGCGGCTACGCGAAGGCAACGTCAACATCGCCCCCNNAGTACGGGAAGATCAGCATCCTGGACCGGGAAGAAATCGCTAGGATAGCCGGGCAAACCTGCCTGTTTACGGGTCAGGCCGACAAACAGGCGCAATCTCCGACCTCCATCGACAAATTGGCCGGCAAGCTCGATATTGGCCCGAACCGAGCAACCGCTAAAACGGAATCCCGGAGGGAATCGGCGTCAACCGCTCCAGCGACTACTCATCCCTACGGCTTGAATCAGAAACAGTGGGAAGCGGTAACGGCGGACGATACGGCTGTCGCCGTCATTGCCGGCCCCGGGACCGGCAAAACCAAGACTTTGATTGCCCGGATTGCGTATTTAGTCGAATGTTGCGGTGCTGTGCCCGGGCAGATTGCCGCAGNNACCAACAAGGCGGCCCGGGAAATGCGCCACCGCCTGGCCGAGCATTTCGGCGCGAAGAACCGGTTGGTTGACGCTATGAAGATCGGCACTTTTCATTCGCTTTGCCTGCAGGCTTTAGCCGAAAGGAACAGTGCGATCCGACCAGCCATTATCGATGAATACCAGGCTGTCGACATCATGACGGAAATCCTGCGGCCTCTGCGGTTGAACATATCGCCGCGGGAAGTTTTGCGGGAAATTTCCCGAATCAAAAATGACGCGGAGCCGGTTGCGCAATCCGATACAACGTCGATCCCGGACGCAGTGTTTGAAACATACAGCCAGCAACTGCAACAGTATGGGCTGATGGATTTTGACGACGTTTTGCTGACGGCGCTCCAAACGGAGAACGAGCCGTCGGCGGCAGCGTTTACGTATTTGCTGGTGGATGAATTTCAAGATATCAATGAGATTCAGTATCGGCTCATCCGGCAATGGAGCCGGAACAGTCGCGGCGTTTTTATTATCGGCGACCCCGATCAGTCCATTTACGGATTTAGGGGGTCGGGCAGTCAATTTTTCGACCGGTTTGCCGCCGACCATTCCGGCGCCAAGACCATCCGGCTGACGCAGAACTATCGGTCGACGCCGGAAATTGTCGCCGGCGCCCTGGCGGCCATTGCACCGAATTCAGGGAACCTGAAACAGGAAGTGCTGGCGGCCCAGCGGCAGCCCGGCAAGAAAATCCGCTTGGCGGAAGTCCCCGACAAGTTTTCGGAAGCCGCATATATTGCCCGGGAAATTAATCGCCTGGTCGGCGGCGTCGACATGCTGGATGCACACGCTTTGTCGGCGCCGGATAAACAAGCAAGAACTGCAGCGGGCCCGAACCGGGGCTTCCAGGACATCGCTGTCCTATATCGTACCAATCGTCAGGCGGCTTCTCTGGAAAAGAGCCTGTCACAAGCAGGAATCCCCCATATTGTGGTCGGCCGGGAAGACTTTTTGGCGGAACCGCCGGTGCGGGAAGCCTTGACGTTTTTCAAATTGTTGTTGAATCCAGCCGATCTGGCGGCACTACGGATAAGCCTGAAGTCAGACTCTCAGTATACGGACGAAGCCCGAGTCAGGATTCTGGAGCTGTATGCCGGCGTTGCCAAGACACTGCCGGCGTTGCAGACCATCTTGCAATCAGCCCCGGCGCCGTCCAGTGCGGGTTCCTCCTTGAGCTTTCCAGCGAAACTGGAAAAATATTCGTGCCGGTGGGGTGATCCCCCTGTACGGATCCTGACGGAGTGGATGAATGACCATGACTTGGGCGGCCAACGTTGCCTGGACCTGTTGCTGAATACGGCGGTGATGTATGAAAATATGGTCGATTTTTTGCAGAATGTTTTGCTGGGCCGTGACAGCGATGTGGTCCGCAGTGGCGGAAACCGATATTCGACGCAAGCGGTGTCCCTGCTGACCATTCATGCGGCCAAAGGACTGGAGTTTCCCGTGGTGTTTGTCTGCGGCGTGAATGATGGCGTGATCCCCCTGCGCAACCAACGTTCCGTCACCGACATGGAAGAAGAACGTCGCCTGTTCTATGTGGCTATGACCCGGGCCCAAGATGAACTGTCGTTGGTAACGTCAAGTGTCCCTTCTCCCTTTTTGGGGGATATTCCAGCCGGAAATATTGAACGGGAACGGTTCGTGCCCGCGACCGGGACAAGTTACAAGCAGGAAGCGCTTTTTGGTTCTTGATTTACTGCGCACTGCGCGCGTGCTATTCGAAAATCGGGCTGACAGATTCGGACGGCAGTTCTATCCTCAGCAGGCAGAGGTGACTGTCTATGACATACTCCGGCGATGTATCCCAGATTTCCCGCATGGAAATACCGCTGGTTTTTTCCGTGTTGCAGACCAGCCCGCAGGGGTTGTCCACTGCCGAGGCCGAACAACGACTGCGAGCCCATGGTAAGAACCAGCTGCCCAAAACTACGGCGTTTCCGCTGTGGCGATTATTGGTGCGGCAATTTACCCATCTGATGGCACTGCTTTTGTGGGCGGCTGGATTTCTGGCTTTCAGCGTCGATATGCCGGAATTGGGTTGGGCGACGTGGCTGGTTATCCTGGTCAATGCTTTGTTCAGTTTTTGGCAGGAGTACCGTGCCGATCGGGCATTGTCGGCACTTCTGTCCATATTGCCGCGGAAGGCGAAAGTCTACCGCGATGGCCGTTTGGTTCAGGTTCAGGCCGAAGAAATCGCCATCGGCGATGTTTTGACGGTGGAGGCCGGCGATCATGTGCCGGCAGATGCCAGATTGGTCGAAGCGGCGGAACTGTTGGCGGATTTGTCGATGCTGACCGGCGAATCCATGCCGATCCCCGGGGATGCGGCCGCTTTCGCAGACGAAAGCCGTGTCGACGGCAGGCCGCCCAATCTGCTGTTTGCAGGGACCATGGTCACTGCTGGCCGGGGCGTCGCCGTGGTATATGCCACGGGGAAACATTCGGAGTTGGGCAGAATCACTCAGTTCACGTCCGGAGTCAGCCGCGAAAAGAGCTCGCTGGAGCTACAGGTGCAACGGATCGTGCGGGTGATCACCTTTCTGGCCCTTTGCATGGGAGGCTTTGTGTTTGCGTTGGCCGTGGGGGTTTTGGGAATCGACCTGCGGACAAGCTTTATCTTTTGTATCGGGATTATTGTGGCGAATGTTCCGGAAGGATTGCTGCCCACTGTCAGTCTATCGCTGGCGGTGGGAGTCCAGCGGATGGCCGCGGAAAACGCTTTGGTCCGCAAACTGTCGGCGGTGGAAAGCCTGTGCGCCGCTAGCGTCATCTGTACGGACAAGACGGGGACACTGACCATGAATGAAGTGACCGTCAAAAAAATTTGGCTGCCGGACTGTGAAGTGGCTGTCTCCGGCGACGGGTACGAAAAGCAGGGCGGCTTTTCGCAGCATGATTCGGCGACGGCGCAGCAAATCGAGTTGGCGCTGACGATCGGGATCATTTGCTCGGAGGCTGGGCTTGAACCGGATGAACAAAATGGGAATCTATGGCGTATCAGCGGCGATCCGACGGAAGCGGCCCTGTTGGTTGCCGCGGCAAAAAACGGGCAGGCTGTGGCCGACACCCGCTCGGCCTTTTCCGTCCAGAGCGCGCGGCAGTTCGATTCCCGGCGGCGCATGATGAACGTGGTCGGTGTTAACCTGCGCAGCCATTTGTTCCGCACCGGCGTTCCGGTGGCGTTTGTCAAGGGCGCACCGCTGGAAACGATGCGCTGTTGCCGATATGTCAGGCAACGTTCGGGAATTGCCGAATTTACGGCGGCGGTGCGGCAGGCCGCTCTGGAGGCCAATGATCGGCTTTCCGGCGAAGGATATCGCGTGTTGGCTCTCGCGTATGGCGAAGCGGTTGTGTCGGCGGAACAGGATCTGGTGTTTGTGGGGCTGGCGGCGATGATGGATCCGCCCCGGCCGGAAGTGGCCGGCGCGGTTCGGCGCTGCCGCGAGGCGGGAATCGCTGTGACTATGATCACCGGGGACTATGGCCTGACCGGGGCGGCGATTGGCCGACAGATTGGCTTGTTGGACGACCAGGCCCTGATTGTGAGCGGGGCGGAGCTGGACAATATGGATCGGGACGCTTTGGCTGGTTTGTTG
>DCTI01000102.1:3306-4621 GCA_002329525.1 Negativicutes bacterium UBA1444 | reverse complement strand
CCGGCGAACAGCACAACAGGCACATTCAGTCCCTTGCTGACAATATAGTTTCCGCCGTGGTCATGGTGGACTTCGCGCTCAACTGGTTTTGAGCGGTGTGGAAATATTATCTTCTGTCGCATCTCCGGCCTCCTCGTCCGTCAATTCCGTGATTTTATCCAGCAGCAGCCTTTCTCTGTGCGCCAATCGCCGCATGTGCTGCCGCACCTCGACGACTTGCCTGTAAAGGTTCGCCATCCGTTCGGTGATCTTCGGCTTTTTCTCCGGATCAACCTCGCCAACCACTTTCGGCTTTTCCCGCTTTGTCGGCTGGTAGTTTCCCCTAAAACTAACTCCGTATTTTCGGCACCAGTACGGCATCGACGAATACGCTACGCCGAAATGCTCTGCTGCCTCGATGAGTGTTCTTCCTTCCTCCGCGTACTGGCGTAGTGTTTCTGCATCAACTGTCATTTTCTCCACTCCCACAGGCCCCACAGCGCAAACCCCAGATAAACCGCGAATAGCGCCGCTTGCGCGTAGGCTCCAATGCTAAAGTCATAGACTGCCCAAAATCCGTTCGTCGCGCACCAGATAACGAAACAGCACTTCTTGCGCTTGATGTTCAGGACGGTTCCGGCGATCGACAGCACGGTGACGGCCCATGTTATTTCAGTCATCCTTTTCCTCCCGCCTTCTTGTCCAGATATTGAACCAGTTTCACTGCCATAGCCGCCACCTGAACCGCTTCCTCCCGGACCCGTTCCGGCGGCGAATGCCTGATGATCTCGTTGGCCAGCTCCGTATATTCTGCCGTAATCACGCCCAGCGCCTGCATGATATCGCTGAATTCCGGCTCATATTTTTCTGTGGCCCGCTTCAGCTCAGCCTCGATATCGCGATACACGGAATGATTAACGATCCGATCATAAGTCAGCGCCTCGGTATCGATCCGATATTTGGCGCCGCAGCTGCAGGTTACAATATCGGCGTTACGTGGGATCTCAATTCCGCGTTCGCATTGCTCGCAAATTAGTATCATCGTTTCTGTTCCTCCCTCAATATTTTCAGCAACCTAACCAGCGCCTCGCTGTATTCCAGTAGCGGCAGCCGCTCGCGTTCGTATTCCTCCTGCGACATCCATCCCTGCGATCCGATCACCGGTTTAATGATGTATCCGTATCGATCCGACTCGATGAGCACAGCGCCGGTGTTTCGGATGTATTGCAGCATCCCGGCGAACCGTTCGCCAGCAACCGTGTCGGCCCACACGAATAATTTCTGCCATAGTTCCGAATCGCCCGGACTGAACTCGTACCGATCCTGGTATTCAGTG
>DCTI01000102.1:3131-3282 GCA_002329525.1 Negativicutes bacterium UBA1444 | reverse complement strand
CGGGATCGGATCCGGACGTGGTTTCGGTAGTGTCGGCGATACGTGGTTACTGGTTTGTGTCGGTATTGGCGGAAACGGGATCAATGGTTTCGGTTGGTTTATGTAATCGGCAAGTGCCATATAAAAACTCCTTTTCTGTCCCGCGCGATTT
>DCTI01000102.1:2906-3089 GCA_002329525.1 Negativicutes bacterium UBA1444 | reverse complement strand
ACGTTGATTTACCGGCGTTTACGTCACTTTTGTCCCGCCGTCCCGCGAGATATATCGTTATTTGCATGTGTGTTTATTTATACCCCTATATATTAGTACCTTATATATGGGGTCTATAAAACCACTACTGTAGTTCACGTTATATCTTGCGGGACAATATATATATATTATTGATAAATATAT
>DCTI01000102.1:0-2871 GCA_002329525.1 Negativicutes bacterium UBA1444 | reverse complement strand
CCAGGGGAGCGATCCGTTAAACCTACGGCATTTTGTTCCATAATCACGCCGGCCGTCTGGACGCACAGCATATTGGATCCTGTTTTCTTCCGCCCATTGACGATACAGTTTGTCGGGACTGTATCCTGCATCGCGCAGGGCATCAGACAACACCGTTTTAATGATGTGGATTTCGGTTTCATCAATGTACCCATAGCATTGGCCATTTGACCGGTTCGTATATTCGCGCGTTCCGTCGGCCGACAGGCGGAACTCCTCGAATCGCTGCCGATTAGCCGCAACCCAATCCTGCAACCAGTCCCAGCCGCGCTCCGACTCGTTGGCGTCGCGTTTTGATATCAATTCCGACAGGATGGACTCGCCCATCATAATCGATTGCTGGCCAGCCTCGGCTTCGGTGGCACCNNATCGGCCAGCACCACGCAGGCCACGGCGTCAACGTGCGCCTCGAGACTATCCCGATGTTTTTCGCGCAACGCCATCCTAGTGGCGTTATACTGCTCGGCCAGTGATTCATGGTTTTCTGCCAGCAGTCGGCCGACAAACAATGGTCCGGCGTGGCCGTGGTGTTTGGCGAGGATTCGGTACAAACTGCTGGCGAATACTTCGTCGCCGCGCAAGGGGCCACCGTGCAGCTCGACAACGCGGGTTATGATGCCGCCCTTGCTGCTGGCCCGGGTGATCGGCGACTCGCCGTTTGTGATTGCCACCGTGCGCCATGACGCGGATCGTTGGCGGGTACCATCTTTGTTTGCCCGGCCGCGCCCCTTGCCCTCGCTGACCATATAAACCATGCTGTCCGCGCTGTCGGCCCGGCGCCGGTCGTTTACAACCTCATATTCGTTGATTCCGAGCGGCAGATCGGTAAAAAATTCGGCCATGCGCTCGAGCGATGTTTTCGTGTTGTCAAACGTCAGCATGAGTTCGCCAGGATCACCCCATACTGACAAAGCGGATAGCAGTGTGGCCGTTTTGCCATCGGCCGTCGTGCCCCAGTTATGGATCATAAACGTGCGCTGCCCGACGATTTTTAAAAGCGGCGCCGCAAACGATGCGGCCAGGATAAACCGGGCCCGGAATTTTTTTCGCAGATGCGTCATGGCTTCGATCCATTTGGCCGGATCCCCGGACTGTCCAATGGATCCGATCATGGATTCGGACTCGGCGCCGGTGTCCACCGTGTAATTCGAGATCATTCCCGGAAGCACGAACTCCCGGTCGTCATTGCGCCATCCTAATTTTGACACTCCCTGTTTTTCCGGAATGATGTCGGCATTCGCGGCTTCGAGCGCCGACAACCATTTGGCCAGATATTTTGCCTGATCCTCGTTGATCGTCAGCCCTGCGTTGGCCAGGCACATGATCGCCCGGCTGGAAAATATCGTCGATTTCGGCAGCAACAATGACCGCCAGCCGCGGCGGGTCAGAAACGCCACCCGGGCTTTTTCCATCTGCGAGTCGATGTTATAAATTCGTTCCGTGATCAGGATGGGCACGTGCGCCGCCCGATGAAACTGCTCGCCGTTTTGCGTGATCCGGCGCAGCTGGACGCCGGTCGGCGAGAATGTCCAGGCGTCGGTTTTTGATTGCCTGGGCATGGCCAGATTAATCGGCAGGTCGTTCACGGTTTCGGCCAAAAACTTACCGAAAACGGCCTGATTGTTCGCGGTTTCCGGGGGTTCTGTCACGGTTTCGCCGCCATCGTACACGGTCAGACCAGAATCGGCGATGCGTTGTTTTTTGACCTCTGACCGCAGCGTGTTGATGTTAAGCTGACCTTTGCACTTCTGGACAAATATGTCGTATTCGGCCGGGTTTGTTTTCTGCACGATCGCCAGGGCTCCGGTCACTGCCGGCGAGTAAACCACGTCCGGCGTCGGAATTGATATCGATCGCACCAGCGCTCTGGCCTGTGGTGCCTTGGCTAGCGACCACGCGCACGGCGCATTGACGTCGCAGCCACCGTCCGGGCATCCCGTAAAACCGAGTTCGCGCCGGATGTATTCGCAGCCTTGCGGGTGCATGGCGGACAGGCATTCGTCGATTTTTTTATCGGTCTGTTTCTGGTCGTACCGGTCCGGATCAAGGGCACTGATTTGATGTGCGGCCTCGATTCCATCCGTGGCCCGGACCAGGTTTGTCAGCGCGGCGAGCCATTCCTGATATGACAGCGTTTTGGCGTTCAGCTGGCAATGAACCATGAAATTACAGTTGGCCAGCATTGCCGCGGCCGGTCCGTCCGTCGGCCGTCGTTCGAAACTGGTGCGGCGGATTCGTTGGCCGGTGGTAATGTCGATTTCCGGAACAGCCTCAGCGATGTCGGCCGGATTATACCGGGTGTCGCAGTATTCGATTACCTGAGCCTGTACGGGAGAGTTAGGGCTTTTAACGTTGAGTGTACCCGGCAGGCGCAGTACGCGATCGAGGTTTGGCGTAGAGTCGACGTGCCAGCCCCGCTGCTGGGCCTGCGCCCGGACGAACGCCTGCAGCCGGATCAGAAGTTCGGATGCCTGTTGCTTTTCTTCCGGCGTATCGAAATACCAAAATTCGCGGAACAAATAGTAAACGTGGATCCCGTATCCGGAATGAACGACGATTGACGGTGCCAGATCGTCCGGCAGAATTGACATGGCCTCGGCTACGTCTGCCGGCAGACGTAGCNNCACAGGCCGGGAATGCCGATTATATCTGGTGATGATAATTTTGCCGATTTTGGTTCAGCTGAAAGGCCAACGCTGAAATAAATGTCCTCGCCGACCGGAAAACCGGGAACCGTAATATCGGCAACATTTATCGGCACTGCCGTGGCGGACGGCAGGGAAAACATTTGGGAAAAACCGCGGTCCGCCTCGGCATAGATTGTGCGCAAGA
>DCTI01000234.1 GCA_002329525.1 Negativicutes bacterium UBA1444 | reverse complement strand
GCATTTTTACTTGGGTGATATCCTGTTCGAACCATTTTCGGCGCTGGGCCTCCAATGAGCCGTCGGCCTGGACCTGCTTCAGAAAGGCGTTGAAGCGTTCCCGCAGGGCAGGGTTGTTCTTGTTGAATCCGATGCCAATCTGCGAGGTGAAGAAGTCCTCGGTCAGGATGCCGATTTCCGGGTTGGCGCGGACCATTTCCCGCGCCGGCCCCATACTGATAATGAGGACATCCAGTTGGCCGGCTTTCAGGGCCAGCCCCATATCGGCCGTCGTGTTGAACCGCAGAATTTGGGCGGCGGGGAAGCGCTCACCGGCGAGTTTGTCGTAAATGGTGCCGCTCTGGATACCGATCCGTTTATCGGCCAGATCGTTGACGGATTTTATGGGCGCCGCCGTCTGCCGGGCGCAACCGGCAATCAGCCCGATTCCGACCAACAACAAGATCATCAGCAAACCAACGGATTTCTTCATACCATCATCGCCTTCCATATCATGGGCAACTGGAATTTCATACTATCTATACTATTATTTTGGCAGGAAGACGTCAAATGCCTATCTTTTATGCTATGAGAGGATTTTCGCCGTGATTGCACATTATGGAGGATTTGACCAACCGACCGCGAATGAAACGTTATCAGATAATTGACGGGAGGCGCTAAAATGATCATCACGGAAATTAAAGAGAATGTAGGTTATATCTCCCTAAATGACAGTTCTAAACTTAATGCGTTGAGCGCCGAAATGGACGATCAAATTGTGGCCTGCCTGAAAGATTTTGAAGAAAAGAAGATCCGGGCGGTAGTGCTGAAGGCGTCGCCGAACAGACATAACGTCTGGTCCTCCGGACACGATGTCAACGAATTGCCGGTCGGTCATCGCGATCCTTTGGGTTATTTCGATCATTTGGAGGTATTGTTGCATGCAATTAAGAGATTCCCGGCGCCGGTCATTGCCCAGGTCCACGGCAGTGTCTGGGGTGGCGCCTGCGATCTGATCATGTGTTGCGACATGGTCATCGCCGATTCTACCGCAACGTTCGCCATGACACCGACCAAACTCGGGTTGCCTTACAATGCTTCCGGAATCGGACATTTCTTGAATCGCCTGCACCTGAATAACGTTCGGGAAATGTTTTTCACCGCGCAGCCTGTGGATGCGGAAACTGCTGAAAAATGGGGGATCGTCAACCATTTGACGACGGAGGAGGAACTGGAAGGGACCGTCGAGCAAATTATTGCCGCTATTTTAAACAACTCTCCGATGGCCATCGCCATTATCAAGGAACAGATTCGGGTTTTGGTCGACGCCCGCCCCTTGAGCCCTGATGGTTTTGAACGGATTCAGGGATTGCGCCGCAAGGTCTACGATAGTTATGACTATGCCGAAGGAATCCAGTCATTCAAGGAAAAACGCAAACCGGTTTTCCGGGGGGAATAATCACATTGACAAGCCGGCCGGGGCTTGCTACAATTAGAAAAAATATCCTTTAAACTGGTCCCGTGAGGCCGGTAAGGGGTGATTGTCCGGTGCGATCGTTGCTGCCCTTTTCGCGTGCCTCACACGCCGAAAGGGCATTTTTTCATGGAGAAATGAGAAACGAAAGGGGCAGGCGCGTGGCGGAAAAAAAGAAATTTGTCGAACTGGCGTCGATTCTGGCCCACGAACCGCTGATCGCCGGCGTGTACAAACTCGTTCTGCAATCACCCCGCATCGCGGCGGCTTGTCAACCAGGCCAGTTTGTGATGCTGCGGCAGCCGCGGTGGACCGATCCGTTCCTGCGGCGTCCGCTCAGCATCGCGGGAGCGGTTGCCGAGGAAGGCACGGTGACGCTGATTTATCGGGTAGTTGGTCATGGCACGGAGCTGCTGGAAGCGGCGAGGGTCGGCGATAGGCTGGATATGATGGGGCCGCTGGGCCGGGGGTTCGCTCTCGCTGATGGGCGGCTGCTGTTGGTGGGCGGCGGCATGGGCTTGGCGCCGTTGCTGTTCGCGGCCCAGCGGTGTTGTCCGGCACCCGTCGATGTACTTGCCGGTGGCCGGACCAGCGACGAATTGTTCTGGGTCAAACTGTTTCAGAATGTATGTGATCAGGTTCATGTCACCACTGATGACGGCAGTTTGGGAAGCTGCGGGACGTGCGTGGACGCTTTGCCCGAACTGCTGCGTCACGGTGGATACGAGGGCGTACTGACCTGCGGGCCGCGACCGATGATGAAGCGGGTGGCGNNGTGGCGGAACTGGCCCTGGCTGCGGGAGTTCCGACCCAGGTCTCCCTGGAGGAACACATGGCCTGCGGGCTCGGTGTCTGTCTCTCCTGCACTTGCGGCGCCAAAGACGGCGGGACGCGGCAGGTATGTAAGGACGGTCCGGTATTCCCGGCGGCGGAGGTGGACTGGACATGAGTAAAATGTTAGCCGTCAATCTGGCCGGAATTCCGATGAAAACACCACTGATGACGGCCTCGGGGACATTCGGGTTCGGCGAGGAGTTTGAGGATTTTCTCGACCTGAGTGAAGTCGGCGCGATCGTGGTGAAGGGGTTGACCCGCGAACCCCGCCGGGGCAACGCCGGTCGCCGGATCGCCGAGACTCCTTCCGGCATGCTGAATTGCATCGGCCTGCAAAATCCGGGGGTGGAGGTATTCCTGCGGGAGACCCTGCCGCGCATCCGCAGGTACGGCGTGCCAATCATTGCCAATATCAACGGCAACGTGGTGGAAGACTACGCCTATATGGCGGAAGTGCTTGACGGCAGTGGCGTGGCCGGCCTGGAGGTCAATATTTCCTGCCCGAATACCGCGCATGGCTGCATGGCGTTCGGAGTGGTCCCGGAAACCGCGGCGGCGGNNGAGCATACGAAACTGCCGGTGATCGTGAAATTGTCGCCGAATGTCACGGATATTACCGTGATCGCCCGGGCGGTGGAGGCGGCCGGCGCCGATGCGGTGTCGCTGATCAACACGCTGGTCGGGATGGCGATCGACATCCGGACCTGGCGACCGGTGCTCGGCAATGTGGTCGGCGGACTGTCCGGTCCGGCGGTGAAACCGATCGCCCTGCGGATGGTCTGGCAAACTGCCCGGGCGGTCAAGATTCCAGTGGTGGGAATGGGCGGAATTTCGACGGCGATGGACGCAGTGGAATTTCTGCTGGCCGGGGCGCAGGCCGTGGCCATCGGCGCGGCGAATTTTGTGAATCCCTGCGCGATGCGGGATGTCACGGCCGGCCTGGAAGACTATCTGGAGTTCCGGGGACTGACTCATGTGAGCCAGTTGGTGGGACAGATAAAAACGGAGGGGTGATCGGAAGATGCGAAATGCCCGCGAACAGTTGATTGTGGCGATGGATGTGCCGACACTGGAGAAGGTGCGGCAGACGGTCGATACTCTTGGCGATGCTGTCGATTTTTACAAGGTGGGGATGGAGTCCTTTTACAGCCTGGGGCAACCGGTTCTGGACGAAATGTCGGCGCGGCGCAAAAAAGTGTTTCTGGATCTGAAACTGCATGACATTCCCAATACGGTGGCCAATGGGATCAAGTCGTTGTGCCGGTTTGCACCGGTGCTGACGACCATTCATGCCGCCGGCGGTCCGTCGATGCTGAAGGCGGCGGTGGCGGCCGCTCAGGAAGGCGCTGCGAAATGGAATGTGCCCCGGCCCAAACTGCTCGGCATTACGGTGCTGACCAGCATCAGCGAGGCCGAATGGGCGATGATCGGTCATACCAGTGCGGTGCGCGATTCCGTGATCCGGCTGGCGACACTTTGCCGGGAGGCAGGCGTGGACGGCGTGGTGGCGTCGCCGCAGGAAGCGGCGGCGATTCGGGCGGCCTGTGGCCGTGACTTTTTGATCGTGACCCCGGGCGTACGTCCGGCCGGTGGTGACATGGGGGACCAGAGCCGGGTGGCGACGCCAGCTCAGGCCTTGGCAGACGGCGCGGACTTCCTGGTCGTGGGCCGGCCGATTCTGGCGGCACCAGACCCCCGGGCAGCGGCGCTGGCAATATTGAAAGAGATGGAGGGCTGACATCATGACCGAAGCGGAAGTCAGGGAATTGTTGGTGAAACATGGAGCAATCCTGGAGGGACATTTTCTGCTGACCTCGGGGCTGCACAGCGGCATGTACGTCGAAAAATTTCAGGTCCTGC
>DCTI01000029.1 GCA_002329525.1 Negativicutes bacterium UBA1444 | reverse complement strand
GTTCGGATTGTGCCGCCAATTGATGGCAGAATGCTTGGCGGTGCAAGGGTCGACAGAGACATTGTCCCGTCAAGACGTCTGGACAATAGATTGTCGTTGAAAGGTTGGCTGACTCAGGTGAAAGCCCGCGCCAGCAGGCGGTCCATGTTTTCGTGGAGGATTTTGCGTTTGTCGGCTTCGGAGATATCGGCGTAGACGATCCAGCCGAGTTGAGGGCGCGGGTCGCGCATGGGTGCGTCGGTGCCGAACAGGGTGCGGTCGGCGAGTCCCTCGGCGACGAAATACTCGATCGCGCCCTGGGTGTTGCTGGTGTACGTGTGCTGAATGTAGAGGTTGGAGTAGCGTTTCGCGAGGGCGGCGTTTGCTTCGGCGGCGCTCCAGTCGCGGCCGGCGTGATCCAGGAAGAAGGCGATGTCGGGGTAGCGCTCGGCGAGGTCGGCCATGTCATCGAGGAACTGAGGGTAGGAGCCGTAGTCCATCAGGGCGAAGAGTTTGTTTTGGTTGGCGATCTGCCACCAGGGATCGAACACCGGATCATTATAACGAACAGCGCTGCGGGCGTAGAGGGTTTTAAGGCCGGGGACGCGTTTTTGGAGATGGTAGTATTCGGCCTGAGCCCGGACATCAGGGTCGTAGGTCGGGTCGATCATGATCAGGCCGAAGGCGGCGTCGGGCTGCTGGCGGGACATCTCAAGGACGGCGTTGTTTCCGGCTTTTTTGTCAGCCCAGATGCCGAGCCATGGGGCGACACAATAGCGCTGAACGCCGAGGCGATGGTAGAGCCGGGTCATGTGCGCGAGGTCGCCTTTGAGCATCATGTGGGGGCCGCCGCATTCGTAGGGATCGCCGTGGATGTGGCTGTGGGAGTCGAAGACCGGGCAGGGCAGGGGCTGGCCGGCNNTAGGCGCATCAGGTTGCCATGGGCGATATCGGCTTTTTCTTCAGGGCCGATGTCGGCGTAATCGATAAAAGCCCGCGCCGCGCCGGGACTCATGTGGGGCAGTCCGCTGCCAAAGACGAATCGCTTGGATCCGAGACGCTGAACCAGTCGTTCGACGATTGCGTTGGCCTGGAGGAAGGAAAAGTCGATATGGAGGTTGGGGTAAGCATCCAGCAGCGGAATGATCTGGCGAGCCTGACTCCAGTAAACACCGATTGCGATGAGGTTCAGTNNAGTTGGTTCATTTCCACCAGGAGGGGGATGCCGGATTCTTCAAGGGCGCGGTAGTAACGGCCCATCGTCCGTTCATCGGGCGCGAATTGATGGAGCAGCGGGAATATTTTGGCGGCGATAAAACGGTGTTGGCGCATGAAAGCGAGCATTTCAGCGGGTTCCAGTGAGTCGTCGATGATATTGGGCAGGATGGTGTAGCAGCCGTAAAGACGGTCACTTTTCGCCAGTTCGTCGAGCAGGCGGCGATTGCCATAGTTCGGTGAGTACTCGCGTGACCAGCTGCTGGTGACCAACGCCGCGTCGATGTGGGCGAGGTTCATTTCCTCAAGAACAGACTCTGTTTGCCAGATCTGGCGCGGGTGTTTGGGTCCCTGATTACCGACTCGGCAATGGGCATCGAAATAGATCATAGGCTGCCTCCTTGTGGTTGGCGTGTCATGACGGTTTCTGTGATCTGGCGCCGGACGTTTGGATTCGGTACCGCCCCTTCTATTGCATGGATTTTGGAGACGGGTGTCAAGATACAGGCGTGCGAGCGGGGAAACGTCTGTGATACTTTTCGAACAGAACGCTGTCAAGCGCGAGTTTGGGCTAAAAATGTCAGCACTCAGCTCAGCAGCTGGCGGTTCAGGTCTTTTATGGTGGCCTTGGCATCACCGAACAGGAGGGTGACACGGCTGGGATCGGCTGAGTAGAGGGGATTGTTAACACCAGCGTAACCTGGCTGGCGATCGAAGTTGCAGATCAGAACATGACGGGCATCGACAACATTGAGGATCGGCATTCCGTAGATCGGTGTTCCTTCGGCTGAATTGGCCGCGGGGTTGATCACGTCATTGGCGCCGATCACCAGGACCACGTCTGTCTCGGCGAACTGTGGATTGATTTCATCCATCTCATGCAGTTTTTCGTATGGGACATCGACCTCAGCGAGCAACACATTCATGTGACCGGGCATTCGGCCGGCGACGGGATGAATGGCAAACTCAACCGACTTGCCCAGTTCCTCCAGACGGTCAGCCAGTTGCTTGACCGCCGGCTGCGCCTGCGACAGCGCCATGCCGTAGCCCGGCACGATAATTATCTGGCGGGCATCGCGCAGTTTTTGACTGGCGCTTGTGA
The DNA here is from genome assembly GCA_002329525.1 of Negativicutes bacterium UBA1444. Taxonomy (GTDB): domain Bacteria; phylum Bacillota; class Negativicutes; order UBA1444; family UBA1444; genus UBA1444. Next base: position 334 of record DCTI01000029.1, on the reverse strand, counting down.
GCGGGTCGGTGGGTGTTTCCGAGACGGCGTCGACAGCTGTCGTCTTGCCGGACGCGTCAGCAGAGGCGTCGTCTGCAGCTGCGGCAGGCACTTCCGCCAACGCGCGGATCAGGTCGCTGATCGTGGCTTTGGCGTCTCCCAGAAGCAATTGTACGCGATCGGTTTCCATCGTGTAGAGCGGGTTGTCTACACCTGCGTAGCCGGGCTGCCGGTCAAAGTTGCAGATGATAACACGTTGGGTATCGGCGACATTGAGGATCGGCATACCATAGATCGGCGTCCCTTCGGCGGTATTGGCTGCCGGATTGATCACATCATTGGCGCCAATGATGTG
>DCTI01000066.1:52415-53111 GCA_002329525.1 Negativicutes bacterium UBA1444 | reverse complement strand
ATCTCCACCAGGATCTGAAAACGTGAACTCTCCCTCTTGCTCTGCAGGACACTGGCCATCAGAAGTCCTCAACATAGGGCTCAATTCTCTGGCCTCTCACAGCCAGGCCGTCCGCCCTCTTGGCCACGCCCCGGATGAATATCTGGCTGAGCCCCANNCTCCCGGGAGAGATTGGAGAGGGAGTTATTGCCGCCGTTCACCATCTTCTGCAGCTTCTCCGTCACCGCTCGCAGCTCCTCCTCGGACATGAAAGTGAGGCTGATCAGCTCGCTGAGATCTTCCATGGTGGCTCCGAAGCTGGCCTGCACCCGGGAATAGGTGGAATGGTACTCTTTCTCCGGGCTGGCCCCCGGCTCGGGAACCCTCCACTTGGTCTCCACAAGGCCGCTCTTCCTCAGAAGGGCAACGCTCCTGTGAACGCTGGCATCGTCTCCCAAAAGGCCGACCAGCTCCTTTTCCGTGCGCCACTCCAGGCTCAGCTCATCAAAGACCTTCTTGTGGACATCGGAGCCGAAGGCCTGCAACAATGGGACCAGATCCGATGGATCATTGATGATCCGAGTTCGCTTTCCCGTCACAAAGAACCTCGCCTTACTATTATCCCTTTGATTTGATAAAGCTTTTTGATTGATTGCCTGTTAAATCAGCCGGACCGTCTCCAGGTTCATGGGGGCCATGGTGGGAATCCGGTATCTC
>DCTI01000066.1:50085-52401 GCA_002329525.1 Negativicutes bacterium UBA1444 | reverse complement strand
CTCCATGAGCTGCTGGCGATCGGAATGCCCGGAGAAGCCGTCTACGGTTATGACCTCCAGGTTGATCTTGACCGTCTGAGTCTTGCCCTCTACGGAAAGGGGCAGCTCCTTCCAGCCTTTCTGAATGCGCCGGCCCAGCGTTCCTTCCGCCTGGTAGCCTACTATGACCAGGGTGTTTTTCTCATCCGGGCCCAGGCGCTTGAGATAATCCAGTACCGGCCCTCCGTTGAGCATACCGCTGGTGGCCAGGATGACGCAGGGCGGCCCTTCCACGATCTCTGTCCTCTGCTTGGGGGTCTCCACCTGGACAAAGCACTGGGCCAGGAAGGGATTGATTCCCTTGTGGAATATGAGATCCCTCAAATCGTTATTGAGGTACTCGGGATAGGTGGTATGAATGGCGGTGGCCTCATAGATCATGCCGTCCAGGCAGACGGGCACCTCATCTATGACCTTCTTTCTGATGGCCTCCTCCAGCACCACCATGACCTCCTGGCTGCGGCCAACGGAGAAGGCGGGGATGATGACCTTGCCTCCCCGGGAGATGGTATCCTTGACCACCTTGGTCAGATGCATTTCAGCCTCCTTCCGGGAAGGCTGGGTGCTGTTCGTTCCGCCGTAGGTGGCCTCTGTGACTAGGGTCTCCAGGCGGGGAAAGTTGCATATGGCAGGATCGAATAGCCGGGTCCTCTCGAACTTCTGGTCCCCGGTAAAAGCCACATTGTACAGGCCGTCGCCGATGTGGAAATGGGCGATTGAGGAGCCCAGGATATGGCCGGCATTGTGCATGGTCAGCTTGGTGTCCGGTGCGATGTCGGTAACATCGCCGTAGTTGAGGGTGATGGTGTGCTTGAGGGCCTCGCGAACCATAGCCGAGTCGTAGGGCAGCCTCTTTCCCTCCCGACCGGCTATCTCGATATAGTCAAGCTGGAGAAGAACCGCCAGATCCCTGGTAGGCGGAGTGCAGTAAATGGGCCCCTCATAGCCGTATTTGTAAAGCATGGGAACCAGGCCGGCATGGTCCAGGTGGGCATGGGTCAAAACCACGGCATCGATCTGGTTTAAGGGATAGACCTCAGGCACATAAAGATAAGGGGTGGCTGAATCGTCCGAGCCCACATTTACCCCGCAGTCGATGATGATCCTCGACTCCGGGGTGGAAAGGAGCATGCAGCTGCGCCCCACCTCCCGGCATCCTCCCAAGGTGGTGATTCTGATCCACTGGTCCTTGGATGCTATATCCCGATGGATCTTGCGGCCTACTGTGCGCAATATCACCTTTCTCTCGTTCTGCACGCTTCGCAAATAATCTTTGATGTTGGATATGGTGCTGGAGCGCACCGGTGGGGTCCGCACCACCTTGGGAGTCCAGCCGATGAGCTTGGTGATCTCGCGAAGGGTAGAGCCGTGCCTGCCTATGACCAGTCCGGGCTTCTCCGCCTCGATCTGAACCTCTCCCGTCTCGCCATCAAAATAGTAGTTTGTGATAACCGCTTCCTTGGGGACGACCTCCTGGATCTTGATCTTGGCAGTCTCCGGGTCAGCCAGAACCTTGAGGTCCGGCCGGACCACCACCCTTTTGCGAAGCTCCTTGGCCAGGCTTCTTATGATTTCTCCGTCGTCGGCTAGCTTCTTGGGGTCGTCGGTGTAAATGACCAGCTCCGGGCCCTCGAATTCGAGGCCAGTGACACCTATATCCGGAGGGAGCTTGCTCTGAACCTTCCGTTTGAGCTCAAAAAGAACTTCTTCTACAGACAATAGAACACATCCAAAAAAAGGTTAGAGGAGCTTGCTGATCTCCAGGAACTCCGGCTCTCCTACCTCCTCGTATTTATCAGTGATCCGGACCAGCTCGATCTTGTCGCCGGAAGCAGAATCACGCTTCATGGCATTGTGAATGGCCTTCGCCGCTAAAACCACGCCATCCTCCATGCTTATGCCGGGCTTATAAAGGGCCTCCAGCACGCCGTAGGCTGTGGGCGAGCCTGAACCGGTGGCTACAACCCGACGCTCCTCGATCTGGCCGCCTAATGCATCCAGCGAGTAAATCTTGGGGCCGTAGCGGTCCACCCCACCCATGACCAGCTGGACCATGAAGGGATAGTAGCGGCGGGAGGATAGGATATTGGAGAGCATTGTAGTGATAGCTCGCACAGTCATGCTCTCGCCCCTCTGCATCTTGTATAGCCTGGATTCGACCTGAACCATGCGGACCAGGGACTGAGCGTCTCCCACCACGCCGGCCGTGGTCAGGCCCACCAAATCATCGACCTGATAGATCTTCTTAGCAGTGCTGCTGGCTATGAAGCTGCCCAT
>DCTI01000066.1:27285-50045 GCA_002329525.1 Negativicutes bacterium UBA1444 | reverse complement strand
CACCTCGACCATTTAATTACCTCAATTAAAATCAGAAAATGGACAGCTTTCCATCTCCTTTTGCCCTATAAATACTTTCCGCCGCCCCAGCCGCCCCATTCAATGATAAATAAGAGGCATTCAAACTTTAGAGGAATTCAAACATAAGAGGCACTCAAACTCCTGAAATAGGGGTGAAGACAGTGATGACGATGGTGGTGCAAAATCTGTGAATGAGCTATCAGCCCTTTCCGCATTCATCCAGAGATATTACATAGATCCCATCATCTATGATACCAGCTACAATCCAGTGGATACCATCACTTGGGCCCTGATCCTGGGATTGGCCGTGCTGGGATTGATCAGGCTGCTGGGACGCGCCGGGATTGCCGCAGACGGGCGGCTGGTGGCCTATACCCTGCCCTACATCCTGGCCGGCTCCAGCCTGAGGGTGATAGAGGATGCGGATATGGTGGCTGCCCCCTGGAGGTATCTGCTCATCACCCCGCTGATATTCTTCCTGGTTTTCCTGGTCACAGCTGCCAGTCTCTTTATCACCAGTCGGATCTGGAAGGATGGGTTCTACTCCCGCTATGCCGCCATGGGATTTATCTGGACGGCCTTGAACCTGGCCCTGCTCTCCACCCGCGGATGGCAAAATTTTTGGGTCATTCCCGCCGTCTTTCTCATGGGCTCTGGCCTGGCGGGTGGCATCATCCTTCTAGGGCAGCATGTCTCATGGCTGGGATTCCTAAAGGACAAATTCACCCGCATGATCCTCTATGCCCATATGCTGGATGCCAGCTCCACCTACCTGGGGGTGGACTGGTTTTTCTATCATGAGAAGCATGTGCTGCCCACATATCTCATAGATCTGGCGGGAACGGCGGCAGTCATGTTCCCCCTCAAGCTGGCAGTGCTTTTGCCGGTGCTCTATATGATCGACCGATCTCTGGAGGAGCCATCTCTGCGAAACCTGACGCGCCTGACATTGATCACCCTGGGGCTGGCCCCGGCGGTGAGAAACACGCTGAGGCTGGCACTTGGGGTGTGAGGAAGGAAAGGGGCAATGGGAAGACAATTGCGAAATTTTTTGGGGACGGACCTGAATTGGCTGGCCTATCTTTAGATTATCTATTTTGTAATTATTATAATTTTATTTCATGTACTTCCTGGCAAAAGTCGCTATGAAAGCTGCCCATAATAATGTTCCAAATATTGTCTCTGCCATCGCTATTCCATGATATTTGGGGATGAGGACATATCCGATATTTCCTGGATTAATAACGGAAGCAATATATCCTGGTGCGATAGCTGTAGCAAAACTGAACTTAATACATTCTGATAAGGTCGCAGCCTCAATTCCATTCGTGATCCAATATAAAAAACCAAATGCAGTGACTATTATGCCCCACCAAGTCAGGAGCCACCATGGATGAACTCCATAGCCAAACATCATCTGTACAAATACAAATTCTGGATATCGTAAATAAAATGGTTTTTGCTTTCTCCTGGCATCCATCTCTCGATAGAAATGGTAACCTGCCGCTTCTTTATCACCATTCTTTTCAGAGACATTCTTAGCCCTTCTGCACGCATCCTCTTGAGATTTTGGATCCAGGAATTTTGAATCCTTAAATGTTAAAAGGTCACCATCAAATTGTGATCTCCCAAAGTCAATATTTCCATTAAAGACACAACGGATGAAATATGCATCCTCGCTAAAGATGCATCTTGTAAAAAAAGTATCTCCTTTGAATTCGGATTCGCTGAAGTCAACTTTATATTCGCTAAATTGGGACTTTAAAAAATCAGCTTTACCACTAAACATACATCGTCTAAATTGAGCAATTCCCATTATTCTAGATCCTATAAATTCTGCCCATCCGATGAACTGGCATCCTTCAAATTGAGCTCCTCCTGAGAATTCAGATCCATCGAAAAGGGCTTCTTTGCTGAAACTCGTCTCGGAGAAGTCTGTTGGCCCATAGAATTTTGCTCCTCTGAAATCAGCAATCCCTTTGAACTCAGATCCGGAAAAATCAAACTCCTCAGAAAACGCTAATTCGCTAAAGTTTGAGATACCAAGGATTTCTGAATTTCTAACTTTTATAATAGAATTTATAATAAGTATATTATTCTCCAAACCTAACGAATTTATTTCTAGATCTGTTCTTTCTATAGTTTTTGATGCTAAATTTAGCTTGGAGATATTCAAGTCTCCCAGGATTCTGACATGATCCAAATCGATAGTTTCGCCCTTCTCAATTTTAGCAATAATTTCCACAGAGGCGATTTCTTTCAATGTATCTTGATCTTGATTATCTTTTATCATCTTGCAGAAACCTACATAATATAATATGCAGCAAACACATCCGCTTTCTTAGCAAAGAATTCTGACAACTCCTGGCTACTATATTTTTCCCCTTCTCCTCACCCCTCTCCTCACAATCACGCATATCGACTGCACCGTATTCCCAATGAAGAACTTGGGATGGGTCCGCTTGCCCACAATCCGCGTCCGCCCCTCACGTATAGCTGCCACCGCCTCCTCAGCATCCGAGGCCTGGATGTCCGTCACACCCAGCCCTACGGTGGCTGCATAGTGGGAGTCCGAGCCGGCCACCATGGGCAGGTGCCTGTGCCGTGCTCCCATCCTGGCCCGGGCATTGGCTATGCCGAATAGATGCTTTGAGTTGTAGACCTCTACAGCGTCGCAGTCGGGAATCCGTCCGATGGCGTGGCGGAAGGGATGATAGGGATGGGGCACAATGGCTATCCCCCCCTGTTCCCGGGCCAGGTCCGCCGTCTCCTCCGGGCTCAATCCTCGGGGCGGCAGCTCCTCTATTCCCAGACAGAGCAGATGCCCCTCGGATGTGGTGACCTCCGCTCCGGGGATGAGCACCAGATCCAGCCTCTCCTCCCGGATCACCTTCAAGGCCCTCTGCGAGCCCCCCAGGGTATCATGATCGGTTATGGACAGGCCGAAGAGGCCCCGCCGGAGGGCAGCCTGGAGAACGGCCTCCACGCTGTCCTGCCCGTCTGAGCAGTTAGAATGAACATGCAGATCAAATCTCATCCTGGCCCGCCCTCCTTACTTTAGGGTATTTCAATTCTCCGGCACCGCCAGGCATCCCTGCAGAGCAGAGGCCGCTGCCGTGGCCGGGCTGGCCAGATAAACCAGCCCGCCCTTGCCCATCCGTCCTGGGAAGTTGCGGTTGGAGGTGGAGACGCAGACCTCTCCCTCTGCTAAAACGCCCATGTGCGCCCCCAGGCACGGCCCGCATCCAGGCGGCCCGATCATGGCCCCGGCCTCGACGAGGATCTGGATGATTTCCTTCTGCAGGGCCTCCAGCAGGACCTGCCGCGAGGCGGGAATAACCAGGGTCCGGGCCTTGACCTGCCGCCCCTTCAGTATCCGTGCTGCCGCCTCCAGGTCCTCCAGCCGCCCGTTGGTGCAGGTGCCGATGAAGACCTGATCGACGGGCAGACCGGCTAACTCAGAAGCGGGCCGGACATTGTCCACCCGGAAGGGAGCCGCCACCTGCGGCTCCAGATCGCTGATATCATATTCTATAGTCTGGTCGTATGACTCCGGATCGGAATAAACCGGCTGATAAGCCTGCCTGGCCCGGCCAGCCAAGAACTGCTCAGTCTTCTCGTCCGGCGGGACTATGGCCGCCTTGGCCCCCATCTCCACGCCGAGGTTGCACAGCGTCATCCTCCCGGATATGGAGAGCGCCTCTGCCGCCGGCCCGATGTACTCCACTGCCTTGTATGTGGCCCCGTCCGCCCCCAACTGGCCTATGACCATAAGGGCGATGTCCTTTGCCGAGACATTGGGCCTGCTCCTGCCGGAGAGACGCACCGCTATAGTCTCCGGCACCTTGAACCACAGCCGCCCCCGGGAATAGATCTCCGCCATATCCGTGGCCCCGACCCCGGTGCCGAATGCCCCGAAAGCGCCGTAGGTGCAGGTGTGGGAGTCCGCGCCGATGATCACTTCACCGGGCCGTACCCAGCCCATTTCGGGCAGCAGGACGTGCTCGATGCCCATCCGGCCGACTTCGACATAGTGGGTGATGTTGTGCTGGCGGGCAAAATCCCGCAGGGCCTTGGCCTGTTCGGCCGATTTGATGTCCTTGTTGGGGATGAAGTGGTCGGGGATCAGGGCGATCTTGTCCGGATCGAACACCGGGCGGCCGATCTTTTCGAACTCGGGGATGGCCTGCGGCCCGGTGATGTCGTTGGCCAGCAAAAAGTCGACTTTGGCCCGGATCAACTGTCCCGGTTCGACCTTTTCGCAGCCGGCGTGGGCCGCCAGAATCTTTTCGGTCATCGTCATTCCCATGTTGCTTACATTCCTCCTGCTGCAATTTTAGTTTCGACGGGCCGTCCGCAGGCGGCCAGCATTTTGTTGATCGCGTTCACGTAGGCGCGGGCGCTGGCTTCCAGCACGTCGGTGCTGAGGCCGCGGCCGACAAAGACCTGTTGGTCGAATTCCACCCAGGCGGTCGCTTCGCCGAGGGCGTCCTGCCCGGACGTGACCGCCTTCAGTTGGTAGTCCTTCAGGGTCAGGGCAAAGCCGACGGCGGCGTCGATGGCGTTGAACAGGGCGTTGACCGGGCCGTCGCCGACCGCGGCCTGCTCGATGGAGGACTTGCCGTTGGCCTCGACGAGCCGGACCGAGGCCATCGCCGGACCCTGGGTGCCGCTGACCACATGGTGGCCGGCCAGCTGATAATGTTCAAACGCCGCGACCGGCTTGTGGCCGACCAGGGCTTCGATATCGCGGTCGAACACGGTTTTCTTGCGGTCCGCCAGCTCCTTGAACCGGACGAAAAGCTCGTTGATCTGTTCCGGGGCGATCTCGTGGCCCAGCGAGCGCAGGCGCTCTTCGAAGGCATGGCGGCCGGAGTGTTTGCCGAGGACCAGGGAGTTGCGCTGGATGCCGACGCTTTCCGGGCACATGATTTCATAGGTCAGGGAGTTGTTCAGCACGCCGTGCTGGTGGATGCCGGACTCGTGGGCGAAGGCGTTGTCGCCGATGACCGCCTTGTTCGGCGGCGGCGTGAAGCCGGTGAGATTCTGCACAATGCGGGAGGTCCGGTAAATCTGGCGGGTATCCAGGCCGATCTCCACGCCGAAATGTTCGCGGCGGGTGGCCAGGGCCATGGCGATTTCCTCCAGGGCGGCGTTGCCGGCGCGCTCGCCGAGGCCGTTGATGGTGCACTCCACCTGGTCGGCGCCGGCCATGACAGCGGCGATGGAATTGGCGGCGGCCATGCCGAGGTCGTCGTGGCAATGGACGCTGATGATTGCTTTCTCGATATCGGGCGTATGCTGACGGACATGGGCGATCAGGCGGGCGAATTCGTCCGGCATGGCATAGCCGACGGTATCGGGCACGTTGACGACCGTCGCTCCCTCGCGGATGGCCACACCGAGGACCTCGGTCAAAAAGGCCCAGTCGCTGCGGGAGGCGTCTTCCGCCGAAAATTCCACATCCGGCGTCAGCGNNCGAGCGGGCGTAGCGGACGGCGGCCGCCGTGGCCTCCAGCACTTCGGCGCGGGACATTTTGAGCTTGTGTTCCAGATGAATGTCGCTGGTGGCGATGAATGTATGGATGCGAGGACGTTCCGCCCTGCGGACGCCTTCCCAGGCGCGGTCGATATCCTGTCGGTTGGCCCGGGCCAGTCCGGCGATTGCCGGCCCTTTCACGCGGGCGGCGACGGCCTGGACGGCGGCGAGATCGCCGGGAGAAGCGGCGGGGAAGCCGGCTTCGATCACATCGACTTTCAGTCGGGCTAGGGCCAGGGCGATCTCAACCTTCTCTTCGATTCCCAGACAAATTCCGGGGCTTTGTTCGCCATCGCGCAGGGTCGTGTCAAAAAACTGGATGCGCCGGTTTCCCATGCTCTGTTCCTCCTTTTATCATTTTTGTGGTTGGGCTTCCTCAGGGCGTTTCCGGATAAAGAAAACCGCCCCTGCCGGACCTTGCGGTCCGGTAGGGGCGGTTGATGCGCGGTACCACCCTACTTTGTACTCTGCCGGTTAACGCCCGGATACGCCGCATCCTACACTCGCGGGACAGCTGTTCCCCGCGGTTCGGATGAAGGGCTCCTGGGTGAGTTTTCGCCTGTGGAGGACACACCGGTTCGCAGCGGCCACCGGCTCTCTGAAGTGCTGATTCCAAGGCTTTAGTCCCAATCATCGCCGTACAGTAAACAATGATCCTCACGTTCTATGAGGATTTTGTATACATTATCGCAATGTTGTCCAACAAAGTCAAGCAGAAGTGTAAAAAATCTTGGATTGTTGATGAACGCGCAGCGGCGCGGTATAATTTCGGATACCGGGTGCTGCGCGTTTCGGACCCACCGGATCGGAACGGTTGGAGCCCCGGCTGTTATTAAACTTGAAAAATCGGCGGCCTCAAGGGGTATTTTGAAAAATCCTTGGGGAACTGACAGGAATTTATCATTTTATATCAAATCTTATCATATAAGTAAGGGCGTTTAGCAAACTTTAGCAAAAAGGATGATTCGATGTTGCGATCATGGAGAAAAGCAGGACTGGTCCGGGACTGGCGGCGCCGGTTTCTCGGGGTCTTCGTGTTGGTTGCTTTCTGCATTTTCGGAGCGATGCCGACGGCTTGGTCGGCGCCGCCCACCGTCTATGATTTTCGTCTGACCCAGGGTACGGCCCGCCTGCCGGCGGTAACCGTCTACGCCGACATCATCGGCGCGGGGGAGGTGCCCGCCAAAGGATTGCAGCCGGCGGACCTGACCGCGAAAATCGGCGGCAAGCCGGCGAAGGTGACCCGGCTCACGCCGTTTGAGGATGCGAAAGAGGGGATCGCCTACGTGTTGCTGGTCGATGTTTCCAAATCCCTGTCGACCGCGCAGTTTTCCCAGATGAAGGATACGCTCGCCGCCTTTGTGGACGCAATGTCGGACCGCGACCAGGCGGCTTTGGTGATTTTCGGCAGCGAAGTGAAGCTGGTGCAGGAGTTTTCACCGAACCGGGGCAAGCTCAAGGAAAAGTTGGCGGAACTGCAGCCGACGGCTGATGACACCGCTTTTTACGGTGGCCTGGACAAAGCCATCGCTGTGGCCCGCGCCGGCGGCGCCGATGTTCCGGCCCGGCGGGTGGTGATCACCCTGACCGACGGGGTCAACGATCTGACCGGCGGCGTCAGCAAGGGCGATATTTCCGGCAAACTGACGACCGATCCGGTGCCGCTCTATCTGATCGGGTTCGTACAGGGTTCGCCGACGCCGGAAGAACAGAGCGCGATGGGCGTGATGCGGGACTTCGCCGCGCAGTCGGGCGGACGCTTCTATGACGGCCGCAGCGGCGGCTGGCGCGGAATCTATTTTGCGATTACCCGCTCGATCCGCAATGCGTTCGTGATCGAGCTGGATGCTACCGGTTTCCGTTCGGAGGGGGCCGCCTATCCGCTGGAATTGTCGCTCGCGGCCGCCAACCGGACCTGGAATTCGAAGCTGCAGCTGACGGTACCCGCCGGCGGCAGCGCCGCCCCGCCGGTTCCGCCGGCCGCAGCGGCAAAACCGGCCGAGACGGGAAATCGGGATAACTTGACCTGGATCCTGGGGGGCGCCGTGGCGGTTTTGATTCTGGCCGGCGCCTGGTACTGGTCCCGTCGCCGCNNCGCCGCCGGGCCGGCCAAGGCGATGGCGCCGGCCGTATCGGCGTCTGAACCGTCGCCGGCGGCTGGGCCGGCTGTTGCCGCTGAACCGGCGAGCGCCGCCGTGGCGGCGCCGGCCGGGGTGCTGACCCGATTGACCCGGATTCACGAGGGACCGCCGCCGCATCAGCTGGAGATCGAAATCGCCGACCGGGTGGTGCTGGGCAGCGATCCGTCGGTCAGTCACCTGGTGTTTGAACAGGACCACGAGATTGCGCCGGCGCACTGCGAGATCTTTTTTGAGGAAGGGCGCTTGTATCTGCAGAATCTGGCGACGGACCGGCAAACCTTTCTCAACGGCGTGGCACTGACCGCCCGGCAAAGTCTGGACGAGCAGGATGTGCTCAAGATTGGACGGACCGAGATGCGGATTACATTTCCAAGCTGAACCGGCAAGACTGGCGATTAAAAACGGGAAGGTGGTAAAGAATGTTGAACCAGGGCAGGCTAACATCGAAGAAATCAATGAAAAAATGGGTGGTATTGGCGCTAACCTTCATGCTCGTGGCATTCTCCTCGCTGGTGCCGGTGGTGTCCGCGGCGGCCGAATCGGACATTGAAACGATGAAAAACAGTTCCGTCCGGGTGCTGATCACCCAGGGCGGGCGTCTGATGGGCAAAGGCAGCGGCTTTGTTATCGACGATGGCAAACATATCGTCACCAATTACCACGTGATTGAAGCGGTCGAAAAGAAAGGGGCGCAGGCCTGGGTGGCCCTGGGCCGCGGCCGCGACATGCTGCGGGCGCTGGAGATTCGGGCGACTTCGCAGGCCAATGACATCGCGGTCCTGTCGGTGGACCAGAAACTGGCCAAACCCAGTGTCAAACTGGTGCACCGCGATGATATCAAGGCGGCTGAAACCGTGATCGCCGTCGGGTTCCCCGGGACCAGCGACCAGGTCGACGAGGACTGGCTGAATGCGCCGGCCACGCCGACTCCCGGCCAGGTGGTGCAGAAACTGCGCCTGGGCGGCGGTGCTCACATGGTCCAGGTCACAGCCGACATCAACCCTGGCAATTCCGGCGGGCCGATCTTTAACAGCCGGGGCCATGTCATCGGCATGTCGACACTGAAAGGCCGTTCTTCTTCCCTGAATTATGCGGTGGATGCCGATGAGATTCTCGAAGTGATCAAACGGACCAACGCCGTGGCCGAAATCGCGCCGCCGGTCGGGTCCACTTCCGGCAACAAGGAAGCGCCGGCGCCGGTAACCGAAACCAAGCCGGTTGCGCCGCCGCCACCGCCGCCGGAACCGTTCTATCAAAATCCGATGGTCATCGGTGGCGCCGTGGTGGTGCTGATTCTTCTCGGCATCGTCGGCTTCATGATGTCGCGCAAGAAGAGTTCTCCGCCGCCGCAGATGCAAATGCCGATGCCGCAACAGCAGATTCCGCAGGGGCCGCCGGCAGCTCCGAAACCGACGGTCGCGGCTGCGGTCCGTCATTCCACGGTGACCGGCGTCAGCGGATTCTTTGCCGGCAAGACTATTGAAATGCAGTCCGGCCGGCCGTTGATCATCGGCCGGGACCCGCAGCAGGCCCAGTTGGTGTTCCCGGCGGATATGAACGAAATCAGCCGGGTCCACTGCATGGTGACCTTCGACGCGGCCAGCCAGACCTTCACGGTGGAGGATCGTTCCACCAACGGGACGTTCTTCGTCAATGGCCAGAAAATCAATGGCCAGGCTCGCCTGCGCAGCGGCGAACGCTTCTATCTGAGTGATCCGGCGCATCTGTTCGAGCTGCGCGCGGATTGACGATGCGGTTGGAAACAGCCGGCCTGTCCCGGGCCGGCGGGCGCAAAACCAATCAGGACAATTATGGCAGTGAACTCGGCGGACAGGGCGGCGGCTGCTGGCTGGTTGCCGACGGACTGGGCGGTCATGCGGGGGGCGAGACAGCTTCCCGCTTGGCTGTGGAAACGGTGCTGCGACAGTACCGGCAGAGTCCCGACGCCGTCGTCTCCCGCCTCGCCGATTGCTTCCAGGAGGTTCAGACGGCGATCGTCCGGCAGGCCGCCGAAAGCTATGAGTTGGCGGGAATGCGGACTACGCTGGTCCTGCTGGCCACCGACGCGGAGCAGGCGGTCTGGGGACATGTCGGGGATTCCCGCCTGTATTGGTTCCGTGACGGAAAAATCCTGCACCAGACCAAGGATCACAGCGTGCCGCAGATGCTGGCGGATGCCGGGAAGATCAAACCGGCGGACATCCGGGGACACGAGGACCAGAACCGCCTGACCCGGGCCGTTGGCCAGTCCGGCGAATTGCGGCCGACGATTTTGCCGGCGCCGTTGCCCATTCAGGCGAATGATGCGGCGTTGCTGTGCAGCGACGGTGTCTGGACGTATGTCTGGGAACGGGAAATGGAAGAAGATCTGGCGGCGGCCGGCTCGGCCGCCGATTGGCTGGACAGACTGGAGCGGCGAATATTGGCGCGGGCAACGGGCCCGTATGACAATTACACCGCCGTAGCGGTCTGGTTCCGAGGAGTAGAGGACAAATGACAGAGAAGGCAAACCACCCGAATATAGTGAGACCAGGCAATGCGCAACATATCGGCGCCCGGAGCGAACAACAGGATTCCTTTGGATTCTCGGCGTTCGACGATGCCGAATTTGTCAAGCATGCCGGTTTTTTGTGCGTAGTGGCCGACGGGATGGGTGGCCTGGCCATGGGCAAGGAATCCAGCGATACCGCCGTGCGGACTTTTTTGACGACATATGAAGCCAAGGAACCGGACGAAAAGATCGCCGAAGTCATGGACCGGGCGTTGCACGCGGCGAACCGGGCGGTAACCCGGCGGGCAGCCGAAGCCGGCGTGGAGGGAGAGGCGGGCACCACATTGGTGGCCGTGGCCATCCATGGCGGTAAACTCTATCGTGCGGCGGCCGGCGACAGCCGGATCTATCTGTTCCGGCAGGGAACCCTCCGCCAGCTGACCACCGATTACAATTACGGCCGGGTGCTGGACCGGATGGTGGCGAAAGGGGAAATCAGCCGCAGCGAAGCTGATTCCCATCCGTCGCGGGCAGCCTTGACCAGCTATTTGGGCAAACAGGACCTGGATGATTACGACCAGCCGGCGGATCCGCCGCTGGAATTATTGCCGGGCGACAAAATTCTGTTGGCAAGTGACGGTCTGTTCGGCTTTTTGCCGACCGAGGAGATCATCCGGCTGTTGGCGGCCGAGCCCCAACCGGCGGCGGAGGCCTTGGTCCAGGCCACGATTGGCCGGCAGTCGCCCTATCAGGACAATATTACCGTGGCTGTGCTCGGCTATGACCTGCCGCCGGTCACACCGCCGGCGGAGACGCAGCGCCGGGATTCGGAACCGAAATCCACCGTTGCCGCCAGGGCCCCCAAAAAGGATGCCGCTCCGAAAAAAGCGTCGGGAACCGGCAAATGGGCCAAAATCGCGCTGCTGATCCTGGGCCTGGCCATTGCCGGATTCTTCGGCGGCCGTTATTTCGGCGAGCAGGGGCTGAAGGAAGCGGCACCGGCGGCGGTCAGCGACAAGCCGGCCCAGGGGCCGGCAACCGATAAAAAGACGGAACAGGCCCCGGAAAAATCCACCGGGAAAACTCCGGAGAAAACACTGGAGAAAACGGATAAAGCGGCGCCGCCGGCAAAATAGGCGCCGGGTCTCCGCAATCCGGACGATTGATGGACAAACAGACGATTTAAGGAAAGGGGAATGAATTTCATGGCATTGATACGTTGTCAACAAGGCCATTTCTATGATCCGGCGCGGCATAACGCCTGTCCCTACTGCGGCAGCATGCCGGCGGGCGGAGCGGGAGCAACGGAAGCGCNNCCCCGCCGATTCCGGGCGGGCCGGCGCCGGTCGGGGCAACCCGGCCATTACGGGATGTACCGCCGCCGGTCGTGGGGCCAACCGTGCCGATCCGGCAGCCGGGGGCGCCGGTTGGACGGAAAGGCGCGGAAGAGGGCCGTACCGTGGCGGTGGATATGAAGAAGGTCGGCATCGATCCGGTGGTCGGTTGGCTGGTTTGCATCAAGGGTCCGTCACGGGGCCGCGACTATCGCATCCGTAGCGGCCGTAACGGGATCGGCCGTTCGGAAGCCATGGACGTTCAGATTGCCGGCGACGATACGGTTTCGCGCGAAAACCACGCGTTTCTCGTGTATGAACCGCGCAAACGGATTTTCAGCATCCGGCCCGGCGACGGCCGCGGTCTGGTCTATCTCAACGGCGACGAAGTCATCCAGGCTTCCGACCTCAAGGCGTACGACGTGATCGAACTGGGCGAGACGCAGTTACTGTTCGTGCCGCTGTGCAGCGAAAAGTTCAACTGGGATCAGACCAAGGAAGAGCCGACGGAAAAATGAGCTGTTTTTTTGTCAGCCAAGGGGCGTGTAAATAATGGCCGAGTGGGATACTCTGTGTCCGGGCTGTTTTGCGGATAAGGGAAATCAGGATTTTTGCCCCCACTGCGGGTACGATGAGTCCGAACGCCGAACGCCGTTGGTGCTGCCCTACCGGGTCGTACTGAACGGACAGTTCATTGTGGGCAAAGTGCTGGGAAAACCCGGTGGCTTTGGGATTACCTATCTGGGTTGGGATATCAATCTGGCCACTCCGGTGGCGATCAAGGAATACCTGCCGCGCGACTATGCGGGGCGGGACGCCGACCATGCCTCGGTGATGGCGCATTCGCGCGAGGACGCCAATTTGTTCCGGTTCGGCCTCGAGCAGTTCCTGAACGAAGCCCGGACGCTGGCCCGGTTCGACCATCCCAACGTGGTGCGCGTCCGTAGCTTCTTTGAGCAGCACGGCACCGCCTATCTGGTGATGGATTACCTGCAGGGAGTCAATCTGTCCGAATATCTGACCGCCCAGGGCGGCCGCCTGACCGAGGCGCAGGCGTCGGAAATCATGCTGCCGATTCTGGACGGGTTGCAGGAAGTTCATTCCAAAGGGTTCCTGCACCGGGACATCAAGCCGCAGAATATTTACGTCACTTCAGCGGGACGGCCGATTCTGCTGGACTTCGGGGCGGCCCGGCAGGCCATGGGCGAACGCAGCCGCAGCCTGTCGGTGGTCCTGACGCCGGGATTTTCACCGTACGAGCAGTACCACCGCCGGGGTGAGCAGGGCCCCTGGACCGACCTATACGCTTTTGCCGCGACCTATTATTATCTGTTGGCAGGGTTCGCGCCGCCGGACGCGCCGGAACGGGTTGCCGCCGACGAACTGGCACCGTTGGCAAGTCTGGTGCCGGCCATCTCGCCGGGCCTGAACGCCGCGATCATGCAGTCGTTGGCGTTGGAAGCCGCCGCCCGGCCGCAGGACGTATTCATGTTCCGGGATATGATTCGAGGGAAAGCCATACCGACGCCGGCGGCAGGGACGCCGCCGGTTGCACCGCCACCAGCGGCGCCGGTGGCGCCGGCCCGGGTCTCCGTGCCCGTTTCCGCGCCAGCGGCTGCGCCGCCGCCGTTGCCGTCACATGCGATTCCACCGGTCCCGCCGGCCCCGCCGCGGGCAGCCGCAGCTCCGGCCTATCCGCCGTCTCCCGCGACGCCGCCTCCCGCCTATCCTCCCCAATCCCCACCGCGTTACGCACCGCCACCGCCGGCCGCAAAGAAATCCTCCACCGGCACCTGGATTGTCGTGGTGCTGCTCATCGCCGTGGCAGCGGCGGCGGGACTGTTTTTCTTCGGCGGCTCGGACGAGGCAAAGAAAAAGAGCGAACCGGCGGAAGCGCCACCGGCCCGTACGGCGCCGGCACCAGCCAAACAGCAGCAACCGGCCGAAAAACCGCCGCAAACGCAACCGACGACGCCACCAAAGGCTACGGTCACCGACAAGCCGGCTACTTCGCCAACCACACCGGCGGAAACCGGCAAACCGCCGGCCGAAGTTGAACCGCCGCCGTCGGAAACGCCGACTCCGCCGCGGCAACAACCTGCCGTACGGACGCAGCCGCCGGCGGACAAACCGGCGACACCGGCCCCGCCGAAGCGGGACAAGGGGTCTTTGTGGTAGACAACAGTCGCTTGGTGCGATACAATCGGCACTATAAATCACTTTTCAAAAGATGCTTTTAGAAAGGAGCGGTGTGAACAATGAAACGACAGCAAAGATTCTGGCTGGCCGCCGGATTGGTCTGCCTGCTGACGATGTTTGCCTGGGGCGGAGTCGCTGCGGCTTCGACGGGGCATACGGTCTGGCTCGGCCCCTCCGATGGCGGCGGCTGGCACAACTTCCTGCAGGTTATCATGCAGCAGGACTATCGGCTGCAGATGTCCAACGGCAATCCGTACTGGAATACCCTGATGGTGCCGGTGGCCGCCTCATCGATCTCCAGCGGCATGTCTTCCTATATGGGTCTGCCGGCTTTCGGCTTTTGCCCGGTGCCGGGTCAGTGTTACATGGTGCTGGTGCAAAGGCCCCTGGCGTCGTCGCCCATGGTTTGCTCTCCGGTCGCGCCCGGCACGACGACTCCGAATCAACCGGGAAAGCCGAATTCCCTCTGGTAATCAATCCATAAACGGAAGGAAGGATAACTTTGAAACGAAGTGCAATGACGGCTCTTTTCCTATGCGCCATTATGGCGTTTACCCTGATTCCGGCGGCGGCCCTGGCGGCGCCGGACATGCCGGCGACCAGCGCCACCGGCGGTCTTCGCTACACCGTATCGGTCGCCAAATTTGAGAACCGCGCCGGCTGGCGCGGCCAGTGGGACATCGGCGACGGCTGGGGCATTATCATGACGGATATCCTCAACCAGACCGGCAAATTCATCGTGCTGGGCGAGACCGACATGCGCAAGGACGCCATGGCCGAACAGGACCTGGCGGCATCCGGACGCACCACGCAGGGGGCGATTACGCCGGGCGTGGGCAACATTACCCCGGCCCAGATCCTCGTTAAAGGCGCGATCACGCACGTG
The DNA here is from genome assembly GCA_002329525.1 of Negativicutes bacterium UBA1444. Taxonomy (GTDB): domain Bacteria; phylum Bacillota; class Negativicutes; order UBA1444; family UBA1444; genus UBA1444. Next base: position 35,434 of record DCTI01000066.1, on the reverse strand, counting down.
CAGAACAATACCAGCGGCGGCGGCGGCGGAATCTCGATTGGCGGCGTAACGCTGGGCGGCGCCAGCTCCAACTCGCAAGTGAACGTAACCATGTATATGATCCATACCTCGACCGGCCAGATCCTCGCTTCCAAGAGCGTGGTCGGCAAAGCCAACAAATCCGGCGGCGCAATCGGTTATTCCGGCAATGGCTGGGGTGCTGGCGCCGGCGGTTTCAAAAGCGACAATGTCGGCAAAGCCGTGGAAAATGCCGTGCAACAGGGTGTGCAATGGATGATCGAACAGCTGCCCAAAATTACCTGGCGCGGCAACGTGGTTCTGGTCAAGGACGGCAACGTCATCATTAATCGCGGCACCCGGGAAGGCGTCAAGGAAGGCATGACCTTCGTGGTGGGGAATGCCGAGGCACTGCGCGACCCGAGCACCGGCGAGGTGCTGGACGTCAGCTTCAACACATTGGCGCAAATCACCGTCAACACCGTCAAAGAAAAAATCGCCATCGCCACGGTCAGCAACGGCAACGTCGAACAGATCGAAAAAGGCATGTTCGTGCAGCTGCCCTGATCCATTCCGATCCGATTGCGGTCAACAAAAAAATCCCGGACAACCAGCGCGGTTGCCCGGGATTTTTGATTTTAGCCTTACCAGTAGAAGGAGCCGTTCCGGAAGGTGGCGACGACCACGCTGCCGTCTTTTTTCAGAACCACCCGATATTGCCCGTTCGGGCTGTACGGAACATCATCCCGATATTCGCCGACATATTCGGCGATGATGATGCCGCTGTTCATCAGGGATTGGGTGCCTTTGCCATGCCGTTTGTCATCCTTCCACTCACCGGCATACTGGGTGCCGGCAGCCCATTTCATCGTGCCCTGGCCGTTTTTCTTGTCATTGGCGAATGATCCCTTATAGATCCGGCCGTCTTTATAGGTCAGGGTTCCCTGACCGCTCATGTGGCCGTTCTCGAAGTTCCCCACATATTGATCGCCGCGGGCGGTAATCAGAGTGCCTTCGCCGTGCGGAAAGTCGTCTTTGAACGGCCCGGTGTATTTGGCACCGTCCTTGGTGGTCAGGACGCCGGTCCCGTTGGCCTTGTCGTTGGCCCAGGCGCCGGAATACTGCCGGCCGTCGGGATGAACCTGAACGCCGGACCCGCTGCGTTTGCCATCCTTGAACGAACCTTCGTAGCGCAGGCCGCTGGCCAGAGCCAGTTTGCCCTGGCCGTCGAACTTATCGTTTTTCCATTCGCCGTCGTAGGTGTCGCCGTTTTTCGACCGGTAGAGGCCTTTGCCCTGCCGCTGGCCACTGGAAAAATCGCCGGTGTACACCGCGCCGTCGGCATAGGTCAGCTTCCCTTTGCCGGCGGGGGAGCCCCAGCTGACGTTTCCTTCGTAGGTCCCGGATTTATAGCTCATGGTCTGGTAGCCGTTCATGCTGCTGTAAGAGAGCGCCACGCCGCCGACCAACAAAGTCACGACGGCAGCCGCGACCCATAGCAGTTTGCGGCCGGTTTTTGCGGGAGCGGCCGGGGGTGGAACCGGTGCGGGATAGCCCTGCTGGTAGGGCATGGGTCCCGGCGGCGTCGGCGGAGGCGGCGGCGTCCAGCGGGAATCCGGTCCGTTCGGCGGAGGCGGTGGTGAAGCCGGCATTTGGGAGCCGGGCGGCGGCGCTGTCCAGGCGGGGGCGGTATAGGCTCCCGGTTGCGGCGCTGGCGGCGGCGGGGGATAGGCAGCCGGCCCTGGCGGCGGAGCAGCCATGGTGGCCTGCCCTTTGAGGGCGGTCTGGAAGTCGGCCACCGTCTGCGGTCGATTTGCCGGATCGATCGAGAGGGCCTGCATGATGGCATAGTTGAAATGGGCCGATAGACCGGGCGCCAGCAGCATCGGCGGCTGCAAAGTATCCTGGGCGACCCGCTCCGAGGCTTCGGGCGGAACCGTGCCGGTCACGACATGGTACAGAGTCGCTGCGCAGGCATAAATATCGGTCCAGGCGCCTTGCTTGCCATGCCGGTGGTATTGTTCCCACGGCGCGTAACCGGGCGTCAGGATCGTGGTCATTCCCCGGTTCCGTTCGCCGAAGGCTTGCCGGGCCGTGCCGAAGTCCAGCAGGATTGCGCGGCCGGCCGTAGTGATGTAAATGTTCTGCGGCTTGATGTCCCGGTGCAGGAATCCTTTGGAATGAACTTCCCGCAAGCCGTCGAGCAGTGGCAGCATCGTATCCAGCGCCGCCTGTTCGGTCATTCGGCCGCCCAGCTCCGTGAGATGGTCAAGCAGGCTGTTGCCCTGCAGATAGTCCATAACCAGATAGGCAGTGCCGTTTTCCTGGAAGAAGGTACGGACGCGCACCACGTTGGGATGATCGAACTGGGCCAGCGTCCGGGCTTCCTGCAGAAACTGCTCCATGCCGTAGCGGAAATGCTCGCTGTCGGCGCTGGTGTGCGCGCTGACCGACAGCCGGTCGAAATGGCGGCCGGCGATGTCGCGCGGCAGGTATTCCTTGATCGCCACGAAAGTGGCCAGCTGGCTGTCCCAGCCGAGATAGGTGATGCCGAAGCCGCCGGGTTTGCCGAGAATCTTACCCACCAGGTACTGTCCGTTCATCAAGGGCGTGCCGGGTGGCAGCAACAGCGGACTTTGCGGGGCGTTTTCGTCAAACCCGCACGACGAACAGACTCCATTCTCCAAAGTTTCCTGAAAACAGGCCGGGCAAATCATGACAGGATCCCCCTTTATCATTTCACGGGCGAAAAAAATAAGTATTAATTTAATATTTGCCATCCAAAGAATTATTCCTGCCGGCCGACGCACCACCGTCAAGATTTTGCAGGGGAAAGCCGGCGACGTCCCGAACTATTTAGATAAAAACACCCAACGCGAACGGGTTCGCGGACGGGCCAGGATCAGGTCAGCGAGAAAGGGGGCGGCGGTCATCGAAAAGGCAAGACGCATCCTGCATGCCCTGCGGCAGGCAGGTCACGAAGCATACATCGTCGGTGGCGCGGTGCGTGACTATTTGCTGGGCGTGATTCCCCAAGACATTGATATCGCCACATCAGCTCACACGGCGGAAATCATTGGCACAGCCAAACGACAGGGCTGGCGGACGATCGAAACCGGCGTCTTCTTTGGCGTGGTGGTTGTGCTGGTGGACGGCGACCCTTACGACGTGGCCACTTTTCGCACCGAGACCTACGGCGCTGACAGTCACCGGCCGGAGACTGTCTCGTTCGCGGTTTCGCTGCGGGAGGATTTGTCGCGGCGCGATTTTTCGATCAATGCGATGGCCATGGATGAAGCCGGGGCCATCATAGACTATTTCAACGGCCGGGATGATTTGCATGACGGCTTGATCCGGACAGTGGGCAATCCCCTGGAACGGTTCCAGGAAGATTCCCTGCGCATGTTCCGGGCTGCCCGATTCGCCGCGGTGTTCAATTTTGACATCGATCCGGCGACATTGGCGGCGATTCCGCCCAATCTCTACCGAGTGCGGGGCCTGTCGGTGGAACGGGTGCGCAACGAAATCGACAAAACCCTGCTGGGACGGTATGCCCCGAAAGGGCTGCGGGTACTGCTGGAGCAGGGACTGTTGGATGAGACCTGCCGGGCCCGCGACGAATCCGGCGAAAAAAGCATTCCGATTCTGCCGGAACTGTCGCACTTGCGGGGGTTGAACCAAAATGCGCGCTATCACCGGCTGGATGTCTGGGAACACACCCTGTCCATGGTGGAGCAAATCATGCCGCATCCGGTGCTGCGCTGGGCGGCGCTGTTGCACGATGTCGCCAAGGGGTTGCCGGATGTGCGCCAGTATAATTCGAAGGGCGATCTGGTGGAACACCGGCACGAAGTGGTTGGCGCCCAGATTGCCGTGCAGGTGGCGAAACGTTTGCGTTTTCCGGCCTACTGGAGCCGCAGCGTACCCTGGCTGGTCCGGCATCATCTGCGATTGCCGCCGACGGAGCAGGAAGCCTGCATCCGCTGGCTCCGGCGGCGATCACGGGAATTCAAGCGCGCCGACGACCTGCGGGAGGCAATCGAGGCTTTGCTGGAAATCCACCGCGCCGACCGACTGGCCGGACACCGGGACCCGGGGATGCCCGGCTGGGAGCGGATCGCCGAGGTGCTGCGCCGGCTGTTGGACAGCATCCCCTTCTATCCCGAGCAACTGGCTGTCACTGGGCAGGAAATCGCCGCCTGCCTGGGGCGGGGGCCGGCGGTGGGACAATTCCAGCACACCTTGCTGGCCCGGATTCAGACCGGCGAGCTGCTCAATACGCCGGAAGACCAGCGGGAAGCTCTGCGAAAACGGACGGAACGCGATCGACAAAAGAATCATGTATACAATTAATGATAATATTGACATGATTTTCGATGTTGATGTATAGTTAGTCCAACGATAGAGGATGCGGTTGCAAGTCGAAGAAGACTCACCCGCCCGAAGACGGGCGGGTTTACTTTTTCCACGGACCGCAGCCCGAAATTGAAAGGGGGTCCCTGTGATGTTGGAACATCTGAGCCCGGAGGAAATCGCCAAAATGCCGTTGCACATGCAGATTCTCTATTATTTTGGCAAATGGGGCAAGCTGGTCCAGGATGAAGAAATCCTGAGAAAAGCCGGCTGACCAGGTTTTGACGCACTTATACTTGCGCTTTATCGAGAGACGCCTGCGGTCGTCTCTTCTTTTTTTTGTGGCAGCAGGAATTTGCCAAATCGGCGCGAATGGACTAAAATTGTAGGTGTATTTTTGACAATTCGAGGAGCCACATGTTTTCGAGACGGACCTTTTTGAAAAACTGCATTTCAGCGGCGACTATTTTGGGCGCCAGCGGTACCCTATCCCAGTTTCGCACGGGTCTTGCGGCAGAGGGAATCTCCATTCCGGTTCTGTGCTACCATCGGGTCGGCGACACGCAGGGACACCTGACCGTCACGCCGGACAAATTCGAGACGGATTTGTGCCGTCTGCGGGATGAAGGCTATGAAACGATTTCTTTGGAAACGTTTCGGCAGTACCGATTGGACCCCGAGTCGCCGGTGCCGGACAAACCCATCCTCCTGACCTTCGACGACGGGTATCTCGACAACTATCTCAACGCCTATCTGTTGTTGCGCAAATACGGCATGACGGCGGCTTTCTTCGTCATTACCAGCCTGGTCGGGACGCCGGATCGTCTCTCGGTGGGCCATATCCGGGAAATGGCGGCCGGCGGGATGTCCATCGGCTCGCACACGGTCAGTCACCGGGAACTGGGGGAAATGAGCGTGGAGGAAGCGGCCAACGAGATGTCGCTTTCCCGTCTGTATCTGGAAGGCGTGGTGCAGCAGCCGATCCGCTATATCGCCTATCCCAAGGGAAGCTTCAACGAATCGACGGCCCATGTGGCGAACGAGGCGGCGTACTGGGGCGGGTTCTCCGTGATGAACGGCACTTGTTCGCGCGGTACCAATCCTTATATTTTACGGCGCATTCCGATCTTCAGCTTTGACGGCGATGTGATCCGCACCATGAACAAGCGGCGCTACGGCTAACTTTCATTGACAAAGCCGCGCGGGCCCTGTTATAATACTTTCGTGCCGGACACGGAGGGGTGTCCGAGTGGTTTATGGAGCNNCGCGGGTTCGAATCCCGCCCCCTCCGCCATTTCCTTGCGGCATAACTGAATTTTGACCAGCAATCATCGGACGCGGAGTGGTACTCAAGAGGCCGAAGAGGTCGGTTTGCTAAACCGATAGGGGGGGAAACTCCCGCGAGGGTTCAAATCCCTCCCACTCCGCCATTATTTACAAGCACAGCGGGCTCCTGGAAGAGTGGTTCCAGGAGCCTGTTTTTCGATGACTGAAACGGTGAACGGTAACAGTTGGCATGGAAGTTGCATATATACAAACCTGCGATCCGGACAATTATGCGGGAAAACACTGGCGGGATCGAATAACATCAGGAGGGAGAATTATGGACATCGTTTCGTTGGGAAATTTGTTCAAGGCGCGAAGATCAATACGGAAATGGAAGGATACGCCGGTTCCGGAGTCCTTGCTGGCCAAAGCGATTGAGGTGGCGGAGTGGTCGCCCAACAGCGGTGGCAAACAAACGTATCATTGCTATGTGATCAGCAACCGCGACAAAATCGAGGCGATTTACCGGGCGGTACAGGATGTTACCGATTATCTGGCGGGATTGTGCAAGTCGGCGGAAGACCGGACGTCGGTGGAGCGATGGCAGAAGAATTCCGGCTTTTTTGTCAAGGCGCCCGTCCTTATCGCGGTCAGCGTCGGCGTCTATCAGAACGTCTCCGATAAACTTCAGGCGGAAAACATGGACGATGCCCGGGTCTGCGAAATAAACCGTTGCCGCCAGCTGGCGAGTTCGCGGGTCCAGACGGTGGGGGCGTTTGTTTCGCATCTGTTGCTGGCTCTCCAGGTGTTAGGCTTGGGAGCCGTTTGGATGGTCGGACCGACCCAGGCCAAAAGCGCCGTTGAAAAAATCATCGGCATTAACGAACAAGAAGACTTTGTGGCACTGATCCCTGTAGGCTATCCGGATGAAAGTCCGGCTGCGCCACCACGAAAACCGGTTGAAGAATTGATCACGTTCCTGCGTTGATCGATTCGCCGCAACGAATACACAAGAAAAAATGTTTAAATTGGCGCTGCGCTGAGCAGCGTCTTTTTTTTTAATCGAGAATCAATGGATTGGGAAAGTATACAGAATGTTTTGGGATTGTTTGTGTGAAATTGGGAAGGAAATTGTCGGGCAGGCTGGTTCCTGCCGCAAAAGATATCGGCTGTGCATGCCCTGTTTTAAATTTTTATTTGGTGGATAAAATGCTGAGTTTGCAGTCCGCCGAACGTTCGTGCCGGAGCACTGCGCAATATTCTGGCATGAATATTGCATTTGTTCGGTTCTGACTGCTACCAATTTGGGATTAATTAATAAACGGAGGTCGGAAAATTTGTCGGAAATGCGTACTGTTGTCGAGACTTTTCGCCAAACATCTCAAAAATATGATTTGGGAGGCGGACAGGCTAAGATCGACAAACAACACCAACAAGGGAAGCTGTTTGTTCGGGAACGCCTGGCACTCTTGTTTGATCCGGGGACTTTTGTTGAAATTGACCGTTTTGTTCAGCACCGCTGCATCAACTTCGGCATGGAGAAAGACCCCGGCTACGGCGACGGGGTCATCACGGGCTATGGGAAAATCGATGGGCGCCTCGTCTATGTGTACGCGGATGACTTCACCGTTTTTGGCGGCTCGCTGGGAGAAATGCATTCCGCCAAGATCTGCAAAGTACTCGATCTGGCGTTGGAAATCGGCAGCCCCGTCATCGGGCTACATGATTCCGGCGGTGGCCGCATCCAGGAAGGTGTCGACGCCAAACATGGCTACGGCGAAATTTTTTATCGCAATTCGATCATGTCCGGCGTCGTGCCACAAATTTCCGCCATTATGGGGCCTTGCGCCGGCGGCGCAGTCTATTCGCCGGCCCTGACGGATTTCATCGTCATGGTCGACAAACTCAGCCATATGTTTGTGACCGGGCCTAATGTCTGCAAAGCCGCCCTGAACGAAGATGTCAGCGAGGAGGAGCTCGGCGGGGCACAGGTCCAGAACGCGGTCAGCGGCGTCGCTCACTGCCTCGTTTCCAATGAACAGGAATGCTTCCTCACCCTCCGCCGCCTGCTGAGTTACCTGCCGTCCAACAACCGGGCGCCGTCGCCCAAACAGGAGCCGGCGGACAGCCCGGTCCGCGTGGTGGACGAATTGCTGGATTTGGTGCCGGTCGACACCAATTACAGTTATGACATGAAAGAAGTCATCAACCTGATTTTTGACCCGGAGTCGTTTTTCGAAATTCAGCCGCTCTTCGCCCTGAACATGATCATTGGCTTTGCCCGGCTGGATGGCCAGCCGGTGGGGATCATCGCCAACCAGCCGCGCTTCATGGCTGGCTGCATCGACATCAACGCCTCGGACAAAGCGGCCCGTTTCATCCGGTTCTGCGATGCGTTCAACATCCCCATTATTTCGCTGGTTGACGTTCCGGGATATCTGCCGGGGCTTAACCAGGAGCTGGGCGGCATTATCCGCCATGGGGCGAAACTGCTGTATGCCTACTCGGAAGCCACCGTGCCGAAAATCACCAT